>JACMLD010000040.1 GCA_014379785.1 Chitinophagaceae bacterium | reverse complement strand
TAGCTGGGATTCTGATACTGTCAGCGATTTTGACAGAACGCTGAATGAGCGAGGAAAAAAAGATGCTCCCATGATGGGCGCAAGGCTGCTCGAACGGAACATTGCTATTGATGAATTTGTTTCAAGTCCCGCTAAGCGTGCCAGGAAGACTGCGGAGCTGTTTATCGAGGCCATGAAAGAAGACCGTGAAAAGCTTCGTTTCGAAGAAACCCTTTACCACGCGCCAAGGGACGTGTTCTACGAGGTAATCAGCCGCTTCTACGACGATTCTGATTGCGTCGCCATATTTTCACACAATCCGGGCATTACCGATTTTGTAAACTCTCTGACTTCCACTTTTCGTACAGATAATATGCCTACGGCAGGTGTTGCAGCAGTTACCGCTGCGATTGACCACTGGAAGGATTTTGCTGATGCGTCTAAAACCTTTCTGTTTTTCGATTATCCCAAATTATAAATACTATCGTTTCTTCAGGTGGAGCTCTGCGTTATTGTCATTCTCATAATCCTTAAGGGTGATGAGGGTTCCCGAGTTTGCTGCAACCTTCCAGTCGTTGTTTAGAAGCTGTATAGACGTTAACGAAGCGATAGTGATGGATACCTGTACGGAGCCATCTAAGCGTTTTGTTGTGTACCAGCCTCCGTTAAAGCTTTTACCCAGATCGGTAACGATGAGTGTGCTGTCTTTTTTAAATACAAAACTGTAGTTTGAATATGCTTTCGTCTGGTCTGTATTGTAAACGAAATAATGTACATCCCAGGTGCCTGAGGAAAGTTGGGTAGCGATGGTGGTTTCAGAACTGTTGTTGTTTGGTGTGCCAGAGTCATTGTCTTTGCTGCAGGCAGCCAGCATTGCCACAGCAAATAAACCAAATAGTATCTTTTTCATAAAGGGACATTTGGTGTAATGGTTAAAAAATCGTGCCATACGGACCGCACACGCTGCCGTCATGTCGAGCGCAGCCGAGGGGTCCCCTGCCGACCGGAGTGGAGTCACCGACAGCGGCTGGGGATTTCTCCACTCGCTGCGCTCGGTCGAAATGACGCTAGCCGCTCACGGACACTGCTATCACCGCGACTATGCACAAACGCTGGTGACACATGCGCTCTTGCCTGTCTGACCGCATCGCTCAGATCAAATCCCTCCTGTAAAACAACGGTGCAGAGTCCGGCATTCTTCAAATGTGCCGCCAGGTATACCTGTTCTGTCTGTCCGGGAGTCGGGACCATGATACATTTTTTGTTAATGGGAATGAGATCCATAATTGAACTGTATCCTGATCTGCATAGAATGACTGCAGCACCATCTATCAGGGTTTGCATCTCTGCGGTACCTGCATGGTTCAGGATTTTGATTCCTTCGTTTGCAGGCATGATGATTTCTGAGTCTCCGGGAAGTCCGCGCACCATCACCGCAGTTCCTTTCCAGGTCTTCAATTGTTTGATAATGATTGCTTCAAAGATCGAGCGTTGGGGTTCCGGACCAGAAAGAATGATCACGAGATCTGTATTAACAGGAGCAGTCTGTTGTTTGATCCGGGACAGATGGCCAATATAGTGGACTGGAACAGTCGGCCTTTCCTGAGGATGCGACAATTCGCCTGCCAGTCCCGGCTTTTCTGCGGTGTCCGGAATCCAGCATTCGGTGAATTGATTGATATAATGATAGTTAATCCGGCGTATGATTTTATCAGCCAGCGGGCCCAGTCCCGTTCTGATCGCCATCTGATGACCTATAAAAACGGAGTGAATATTGGGGTGCGAAAAACCAAATCTACTGTCTGAGATGATGAGGTCTAAGTGTTTATACTTAGAAAAATTTAGTAACCACTTATTTTCCTTATTGATCGATGTCAAGATTTTTGGCACCTGCTTTAGTATTGAAAGCCATAGTTTCCAACCTTTTGTAGCATATTTCACATTATACGAAGGGGGTTTTACGCACAAAATATTCGGAAATTCACCGCGAAGAAAATCAAGCTGATGGCCACTTGCAGCGATAATTACCTCAAAACCAGCGTTCAAACATTCCTGGATCACCGGGATACATCGGCTGGCATGTCCGAGGCCCCAGTCGAGCGGTGCAATGAGGACTATGGGAGAACTGTGGTGATTTGCGTTAAAATTTGGCTTTTCTGGCAACTACAGATACTTTTTTGTTAGTAAAATAGTTTAATTTAGAAAACCAAACTATGAAGAAATCGAATTATTCCTGGTTAATGTTGATTCTTGCTATCGCCATAACTGTTTCAAGCTGTAGCAGCGAGCGAAGAGCTTCGTCTGGCAGAGGTTGCGGTTGTGGTGTTCATAAAGGCTTTGTAGGTTATTAAAATCTAATAAGAAATGAAAACTGGTAACAGAGATTTGCTTGTTCTCGTCAAGGACGAGTTCATGAACCAGCATGAAATAGAAACCGAGCTTGAACAGCTCAACTCTATTTTGTATAAATTAGAAACCGTTGAATCATTTTGCAAGGCCCACGAGATTTTTGATGTGGCCCGTCACAAAGTGATTGAAAAAAGGAAAAAGTTGGTGCAGATAATTCACCAGCCGGAATTGAAACCTTTCCTGTTTATATACAACAAGAACTGATTTAAAAGATATTTGCCATATACAACCCTGACCTGTCTAAAAAGCGGGTCAGGGTTTCATTTTTTATACGCAACGGGTAAACGAATGGTTTGCTTTAGCTTATTTTTTTTCCAGTTTTGCAAAAGCTTGTCGGAGTTGGGAGATCATCAGTGGAATTTCTTCCATCTTGCAGGTTCCCACACTGAGTCTGTACCAGCTTGAGTCCTGCGGAGCCCCGAAAGCATAGAAGGGAACGACAGCCAGCTTTGCCTCATTGAGCAGGTATGCGGTAACGTCGCTTTGGGTGGCCAGTAATTTTCCATCTGCCGTTGTTTGTCCGCTCAGATCAAATTGAACTGTCAGGTAGATAGCGGCCTGTGGTGCAATTGCATCTACTTTAAATTCTTCTCTTTTCAGATCCTGCAGTCCATTGTAAATTCCGCGCAGACGCGCTTCGATTTCTTTCCTGAAGTTTGCGAGATATTGGTCGATATTATTTTTCTGCTGCAAAAATTTTGCAACGGCTTTCTGTTCAGCCATTGGCGCCCACGCGCCCACATGCGTAAGTATGGCTTTCATTTTTCCTATGATCTCTCCCGGACCCAGCGCCCAGCCCACACGCACACCAGTGGCAGCGAAAATTTTACTGATGGCGTCAATAAAAATGGTGTACTCCCGCATTCCTTCATTCAAAGAAACCGGATTATAATGTTGAATGTCACCGTAAGTAAGATGCCAGTACATCTGGTCATACATCACGTAAAGCTTTTTCTCGTTTTCACCTCTTCTCTTGTTTTCTTCAACAACCATGTCGCAGATATCGGATAGGTTTTTTTTTGTGAACGTGGTCCCCGTGGGGTTCTGGGGAGAACAAAGCGCAAGAAGTACGGCTCCGCTGAGTTTGTCTTTCAGTTCCGCCACTGTTGGCATAAAATTGTTTTCGGCCTTCGCTTCAACAACGGTATGCTCAGCTCCTACAAAATGTGTATAGTGATTATTGTTCCATGAGGGCACGGCATAAATCACCTTATCACCCTTATCACAGATGGCGCGATAGAGGGCGTAAATCAGCGGACGACCACCTGCCGCAACCAGTATTTCGCCTGGCTGGTATTCAAGTTGTTCCCTTTCGATGGTAAACTGACTGATGGCATCCCGAAGGTCGAGATTTCCTTCGGCCGCAGGATAGTTTGTAAAGTGCTGCCGGTATGCTTCTACGATCTCATCTTCCAGCGCCTTCGGTATCGGAAAAACCGAGGGGTCGAAATCGCCTACCGTAAAATTATAAATCTTCTCACCCTGCCTTATTTTTTCCCGGATCTCGCCACCCAGTTTTACAATTTCGGACCCTATCAGTGTTTCGGACAAGTGCGACAATTTCATAACGCTCATTTCAAAATATTAAAAATGTATATCTATCAGCTTACCTGTTGTCAAAATTTACGACGACACGATCGGTTCGTGGGTGTGACTGGCAGGTGAGTATGTATCCGGCAGCGAGTTCTTCAGGCTCGAGCGCAAAATTGGTATCCAGATGCACCTCACCCTGATCAAGTTTTGCACGGCAGGTACAACATACACCACCTTTGCACGCATAAGGC
>JACMLD010000344.1 GCA_014379785.1 Chitinophagaceae bacterium | reverse complement strand
GATTTCTTTACGAAAACCAAACCGATAATTACCAGCAGGATCACTACCAGGCGTTTTATAATCACAAGTTCGATACAAACTGGAGTTTCAACACAGCCGTTTTTCTTACAAAGGGAAAAGGATACTACGAAGAATTTAAAAAAGCTGCGAAGTACAGCAGTTATGGTCTTCCCAATTTCACGGTCGGCAATGAAACGGTCACTCGGACAGACCTCGTTCGACAGCTATGGCTCGACAATAACTTTTACGGAGGTATTTTTTCTCTCATCCGCAAAGGGGCAGGCAACCAGCTTACCATCGGTGGCGGGTGGAACCAGTACGACGGAAAGCACTATGGCCGCATACCATGGGCAATGATGGGCATACCAAAAAACTTTCAGAACTACTATTACGAAGCCACAAAAAAAGACCTGAACGTTTTTGTGAAATACCAGCAAAAGCTCACGGAGAACCTCGAGGCATATGGCGATTTGCAGTACCGCACGGTCAATTACAATATCGGTGGCACGAGAAAGTTTCCGGACCTGAAGACCGACAATACTTTTCATTTCTTCAATCCCAAGGCCGGTCTCACCTATACCAGTGGCTCCCTTATAGCATACGCGTCTTATGCAATGGCAAACAAGGAACCCAATCGCAATGATTTTGAAACGGGAACTGCCGTTGCCAGGCCAAAACGCGAACAGCTGCACGATGTAGAACTCGGTATCGAAACCAACAAATACAATTATGCATGGGGTGTGAATGGGTACTTCATGCGCTACAAAGATCAGCTGGTACTGACCGGCAAGATCAACGATGTGGGTGATGCAGTTCGTATCAATGTGCCAAACAGTTATCGCCTGGGAGTGGAACTGCAGGGACGATACCGTATCGGGAAGATTCTGCAGGTAAGTGGCAACCTGACACTCAGCGAAAACAAGGTGCTGGAGTTTACCGACAACGTGCCGCGGTACGATGCCAACTTTGATCTGATCAAACAGGACAGTTTTTTCTATAAAAAGACTACGATGGCATTCAGTCCGGCAGTGACCGGATCGGGCCTGGTTCAATTGTTTCCTTTTGCAAATGCAGAAATCGACCTGATCAGCAAGTATGTAGGTGAACAGTATCTTGACAACAGCATGAATGATGCGCGAAAGATCCAGGGCTATTTTGTGCAGGACCTCCGGCTTCAGTACAATCTCAAAATCCGTGGATTGAAAGAGGTAGTGATCATCGGTCAGCTTTCAAATGTGTGGAACAAAAACTACGAGGCTAACGGTTATACCTACTCGTATATATATAACGACAGTCCGGTCACCGAGAATTTCTATTTCCCTATGGCGGGCAGGAATGCGATGATTGGGGTGAATGTGAAGTTGTGAGAGAATGAGGGAGAATGAGGGAGGATGAGGGAGAATGTGATGCGCTTCGCGCAATGTGAAGCATGTGTCAGCTGCAGTCATTTCGACTCCCATCGCGAAGCGATGCGGGTGGAGAAATCCCCTGCTATTATTTGATTACCGGCCGGGGATTTCTCCGCTCCCTCTCGCTGCGCTCGACGTCGGTCGAAATGACTGCCTTCATCACATTTATCACATTCTGCATATTTTCAAATTTCCACATCTACTCTTTCCACGCCAATATCCCTCCCTCAACATTCGTGAGATTGGTGAAACCCATGCCTTCGAGGAACTGGCAGGCGGTAACACTGCGCTTACCGCTGCGGCAATGCACGAAAATTTCTTCCTCCTTCATATCTTCTATTGGATCGATATCCATCATCTGAATTTTGCTAAGTGGCACCAGAATGGCTCCGGGGATATTTGACTCCGCAAATTCATTGGGTTCGCGGACATCAATCAGGTTTATTTTTTCACCTGCATTCATCTTTGCTTTCAGATCGGCTGCACTAATATTTTTCATATCAATAATTATTAGGATTCTGTGCTGGTGGCATCGGCGGCAGGCTGTCCCGCGCAGGCTTCTGACTGCCGAGTTTTATGTCGATCATCTGACCCTGCCTGATTCGATTCACCCGGCGTTCTTCGTCGAGACGCTCCGGAGTCTGCCAATACACAAATGCATTCACAGTATCTTTTACGTCGGCGTCAAATAGTTTCACTCCAAAACTAAGACCATTTGCTTCAATCAGCGTTTGTGCCTCTGCGTAAGTAAGTCCAAACAAGTCGGGGACCCCCATATCATAATTGGCAAGTCCACTGCCGATCACTACAGAAATTTCGCTGCCCATATTGATCTTCATCCCCGGATTGATCTCCTTGCCATTGTAGATCATGGTAAGTACCGAGTTTTTGGCAAAATCGGGTCTTGAGCTGGTATCACCCAGTTTGAGGCCATGCTGTTTCAACACCATTTCTGCGCTTCGCAGGCTGAGGCCAACCAGCGGAGGCATCTCAATCATAGGCGGGGAAGAGCGGTTGATGGTCAGGTACACGGATCGGTTGACTTTCACCAGTGCGTCTGCTTCGGGCAACTGTTTTACTATGACAGAGGCTTTAAGCGTGTCAACATATACCGAGTCCTGAATGATGACATCAAATCCTTCTTTTTCGAGGATTTCTGTGGCCTCGGCCATCGTCTTGCCGGTCACCTGCGGAATCTTCATGTTTTCACCGTGGTTGGTTATCCATTTCAGCGAAAGCAGAAAAATCAGCAATAGCAGAAAAACCAGCGCAATTGCTGCGAGCACATTCGCCCATAAAGGCCTTTTTGTAATGAAGTCAAACACAGAAGCTGTTTTATTTTGAAATATTTCCTATCGATTGAAAGCCGTTAGGGGAAATTTAAATGCGGCGGGCAGGGCACATTCTTCACATTCCCCCACATTCTTCACATTCTCCTTTATCCCCACATTTTCTATCTTCTCCCCAACGCATCTTCCACCAGCGCGCTGTAAAAATCTCCCAGCTTCCACCCCATCGCCTTTACCTGTTGCGGAATGATACTTGCCTCCGACTGCCCGGGGACAGTATTGATCTCCAGCATAAACGGCTGACCCTTTGCTTCATTATATATGAAGTCGATCCGCACTACACCGCGACAGTTAAAAACCTCGTACACTTTCCGCGCAGCGGCACGAACCTTCTCTGCAATCGCCTCATCCACCAAGGCCGGAGTGGTTTCCTCACTCATTCCATGATATTTGGCCTCAAAATCAAAAAATTCCTTTTTGCTCCTCACTTCCGTCATCGGCAAGACAGTAATCTCGCCTTTCGAACGAAAGACACCTATCGTAAATTCGCGCCCCTCAATAAATTCTTCTACCAGCACCTGGCTGTCTTCTTTAAAAGCCTTTTCCAATGCCTCTCCGAGCTGCCCTGGCTTTGTCACCTTACTCATGCCAATGCTCGACCCACCACTATTCGGTTTTACGAAAACAGGCAGCGAAAGCTTTGCCAGCACATCCTCAGGCGAAACCGGATTATCCTTAAACAAATGCATGGAAGTCGCCACATTGATCCCCGAAAAAGCAGCCACCGCCACGGTATACCGCTTATTCATCGTCAACGCAGACGTTGCCGCATCACAACTCGTATAAGGCAAACCCACCATATCAAAATAACCCTGCAACTTGCCATCCTCTCCGGGCGTGCCGTGGATGCCAATCAATACCGCATCAAATTTGATCTTATTTCCGTCAAAAACAAGCGAAAAATCATCGCGCTTTACGGCTATTTTCTCCTTGTGTTTATCAGTATAAAACCATCCCTGCGGTGTGATATCAATCTTGTAAACGTTGTATTTTTCTGTATCCAGATTTTTTTCAATGGTCGCAGCACTCTTGTAAGAAATTTCAGCTTCGCCAGAATAGCCCCCGGTGACGAAGGCAATGTTCGGTTTTTGAGACATGGTGGTGATAGTTTCTACCGGGTCTGATTCAACCCTCAGCAAATATTGACTAAAAATTCAAGAAGAAAAAACTAAAATAAGAAAGGTGAAGGTCGTTATCCCTTCACCTTTTTTTGGCGGAACATATCACCCGCCTTTTTTGAACAGTGTTCCCACTGTTTTACTATTTAAAGTATACCCTAAGTTACAACTTCCGATACCCCAAAAGCAAGAAAAAACACCTCTACTTATGCACACATCGAAATTTTAATTTCATCAGATATGCAGCCTTTCTTTCTTTTCCATCAGCTCCTCTACGGTCTCCTGGTACATCTCATCAGGCACGCAGCAGTCGACCGGACAAACCGCCGCACACTGTGGCTCTTCGTGAAATCCCTGGCACTCCGTGCACTTGTTCGGAACAATATAATAGGTATCCACACTGATGGGAGTATTCTTTACATCCGCGCTCACCTCGCTACCATCCAGCAACCTGAAAGAACCCTTGATAGTGGTACCGTCAGAAATCGCCCATTCCACTCCCCCCTCATAAATCGCATTATTGGGACATTCGGGCTCGCAGGCCCCGCAGTTTATACATTCATCCGTTATCTTAATAGCCATCAGTCTAATTTTAAATGGGTTATATAGAGTTAACTTTGCACAACAAATTTAGTATTGCATGTTGAATTTACAACAACGTCTTGATTTATTAGAACAGCTACGCAAATATCTTACCTCCGATGAGCCCTCCTGGCTCACCGCAAAAGAGAAAGCCGAACGCGAAAACGGATGGTTTGTTCAGATGTTTATTTCCACAGCAATCACCAATATCACAAACGAATTTCTGGACCCCGCAAAACTCAAAGCCTTTGCCGGGAAATACAAGATACCGCACCAAAATCTTCGTCCCAAAGTCGTTGGACTCGTCATGGCAGGCAATATCCCGCTGGTAGGATTCCACGACTGGCTCTGCATTTTCCTCAGTGGACATATAGCCCGTGTAAAACCTTCCTCAAAAGACAATGTTCTTATCAAACACATCGTAGGGAAATTGTCAGAATGGAACACCGGCGCCTCAGAGCATACCCGCTTTGAAGAAATGCTGAAAGGATGCGATGCCTATATCGCCACCGGCAGCAACAACTCCTCCAGATATTTTGAATATTATTTTGCCAAATACCCATCCATCATCCGCAAAAACCGCACTTCGGTGGCCATCCTTTCGGGCTCAGAAACAGCCGAAGAGCTCGACAGGCTGGCCGATGATGTACACCTGTATTTTGGACTGGGCTGCAGAAACGTGACCAAGATCTTTGTGCCCGAACAATACGATTTTGTACCCATCCTCGGTGCATTTAAGAAGTACGGATGGTTTCGCGACCACAACAAATACCACAACAACTACGACTATCAGCTGGCCCTGCTGCTGCTCAACAATAAATATTATATGACCAACGAGAGCACGCTGATCGTAAAAGGAGATCCCATCTTCTCACCCATCAGCCAGCTGCATTATGAAGAGTATCAGTCGCTGCCAGTGCTTCAGGAAGAGCTCAACAGAAAATCCGATATTCAATGCATCGTGGGATTGAATAATATTCCCTTCGGTCTGGCTCAGTCGCCATCTCTGGCAGACTTTGCAGACGGGGTGGATACGATGCGTTTTCTGCAAAACTAACCAGTCATTTCGACCGAGCGCAGCGAGCGGAGAAATCCCCTGCTATTACGGAGTAACGGCTGGGGATGTCTCGGCTTCGCTCGACATGACCGGTACTTCGAGTGCCCCTACAAACCACCAACTTTCTTCCCTCCCCCTCCCCTGACATCCCGTCAATTTTTTGTACATTTAACTGTCAACTACGAAGGCTTTGGTAAAACATTTGTTAAGGTATACAGGCGGGAAACTGCAATCATGTCGGCTTCGTTATTTTAGATAAACAAAGGCATCTGATTTGCGTTAAGATCACAAACCCGAATGCATAAATTTTACATACATGAAAATTAGACAAGTATTAGCCGTGGTAGCGCTCAGCGCCACAACAGCCGTGGGAAGTATGGTCGCTTATAACAAGTACGTTCAAAAAGACACATACGTCTACCAGGCAGGAAAAGCCGGTGACAGCTCCACGCCCGCCAACTATGTTCAGTTTAACGGCCTGACCGCCGGTCCGGTAGATTTTGTACAGGCAGCTTCGGCAGCCATACCGGCCACCGTGCACATCAAAACAAAAACAACCGCCACGGCAACCAACAACCTGCCGCGCCGCAACCCGTTCTCCGAACTGTTTGGTGACGACTTCGGCGACATGTTTGGCGACAGAAGTCGCACGCTGCCGCAGATGGCATCCGGCTCGGGTGTTATCATCAGCGACGACGGTTATATCGTGACAAACAACCACGTGGTCAGCGGTGCAGACGATATAACTGTTACAATGAGCAACAAACGCTCATTCAAAGCAAAACTCATCGGCACAGACCCCAGTTCTGACCTGAGCATTATAAAAATCGACGCGAAAAACCTGCCTTTCATCCTCTACGGCAATTCCGATGAGGTGAAAGTTGGACAATGGGTACTCGCAGTAGGTTACCCGCTCAACCTCGAAACCACCGTGACGGCAGGTATCGTGAGTGCAAAAGGGAGAACGCTTGAGATCAACCGTCGTCAGAGCAAAACACCTATTGAATCATTTATCCAGACAGATGCAGCCGTAAATCCGGGTAACAGTGGTGGTCCGCTGATTTCAACCGATGGAAAACTGATAGGCATCAACTCTGCCATTGCATCACCAACGGGTTCATACGCCGGATACTCATTTACCATTCCGGTAAACATCGTAAAGAAAATCATTGCCGACCTGATGAAGTTTGGTACCGTACAGCGTGCATACCTCGGTATCAACTATGCACAGGACAACCTGAGCGATGATGTGAAAAAACAAAACGGCATCAAAGAAGGTGAAGGCGTATTTGTAACCGGTGTTACAAAAGACGGCGGTGCCTTTGCATCTGGCATCAAAGAAGGCGACTTCATCACAAAGATCAATGGACAGAATATCTATAGCGGTGCCGACCTGGTTGGACAAATCGCTATCCAGCGCCCCGGCGATAAGATCAAAGTGACCTATGTGCGCGATGGCAAAGAGCAGACCATTGACGTGGTTTTGAAAAACAGTTCAGGTACCACAGATGTGGTAAAGACTTCTGTACTCGACAAGCTGGGTGCTGAACTGGAAACAGTTAGCAAAAAAGACGCGACTGACTATGGTATCAAAGGCGGTGTAAGAATAAAATCAACCGATCAGAAAGGTGCTTTCAGCAAAACAAGAATAGAAGATGGTTTTGTCATCATCCGTGTAAATGGAAAAGATGTGCTGACCCTCGAAGACCTGCGCAAGGAACTGGAAAAAACTCCGGACGGCACAGTAAAGATCGAAGGTGTATATCCAGGCTATGAGGGTGTATATCCTTATTCTATTAAATTGGGAACAGATAACTAAAATTTTTTTCAGAATATATTATTGTACAAACCCTCCGAATATCGGGGGGTTT
>JACMLD010000039.1 GCA_014379785.1 Chitinophagaceae bacterium | reverse complement strand
TTGTGCACTTCACTTATTTCAGCGGGCGATGCATCATAAGCTTCTGCCACGGTCACACCAGCAAGAAATTGTGTCTTCAGCTCATTTGCCATTGTGCACATCTTGCCATTGTTGGGTACATGTTTATCAAGCGTTTCTGCAGCAGCTGCATTTGCAGTAAAGAGTTCGTCAAAAATTGGCGAAGCACTTCCGGAATACCATTCAACAGTGATGTCTGCGCCCAGTATTTGTCCGGTTCTCGGATTCGCAAAGCTTGGTCCAATCGCACCATAAGAAGGCTGTGCAGAAGAAACCCAGCGAATCACATTGTATCTCACATCAGCGGCATCCCAGTCAACCTTATCAGGCTGAATCTTCATTACCACTGCATTTTTAAATCCTGCTTTTTCAAATGCTTCGTTCCATCTGTGACCCGCATCCATGATTGTCTGACGGTATTCTACCGGTGTAGTGTTTTCTATCCACCACACAATGGGTTCAACCGGCTCGCTCACCGCAGCAGAAGGATCTTTTTTGACCAGGCTCCATCTGTTGATGATGTCCTTGAAAGGAGTGGCGCTGATGCTTGTCTGATCATTTATTTCTGATCCAAAATATCCAACTCTCGGATCGTCGCGCCTTGCACGAAAGTTATTCTGCGGCACTTCCAGGAAAGTATGCTGCATGCGTACACGCACATAACGGGCATCGGTGATATCCGGACCGCCACCATTAAAAGGCATAGGATTATCATAAGCCAGATCAACAATTACATCTGTATTGTCAGGATATGATCTTACCGCAGCATATTTTGATTTTGTCGGATTCAGTCCGCCCAGCGTGAAAATGGCACCTGGCGGCAATCCTGGTGGATTCAATGGTTTTACCGGATCAAGTTTTTCACTGATGAAAAGTCCGTCAGCAGCAATCAGGTATCCATTCTCATCTTCCGCAACAACTTTTTCTGCAAGAAAAACGGCTTCAGGAATATCTATACCGGCAGTTTTGCTGACAGGATTGTTCTTGTCATAATAGAGGCTGGTGTTTACCTGGGCAAACTCGAGCTTGTCAAAACTCTTTTGAATTTTAAAAGTGAGTGTTGTTCTGTGCATGCTCTGATTCAGAAACAAAGCAGTAGGACCGTTGATTGAAAAGCTCTGATAGATATACTCTTTTCCAATCTGATTCTTCTTCACGTACAACTGAATACTGCCCGTTGCAGTATCCTGAAAAAGCGTGAAAAGTCCATCGGTCTTTTTACTTGTCTTCACCTTGTCTGTAATCCCCGCCTTTTTTGGTTTGGTAGTATCTGCTGCTGGAGGCGCGCCGGCAGCCGGTTTTTGCTGGGCAAACGAGGTTTCCGAGCAAAATACTGAAGCAACCAGAATGGTTGCCAATATAGCTTTGGTCATAGTTGAGTTTTTAGGTTCAACGGGAAATGTACGCAAAATAGAAGCTCAGCAAAATTTTTATTGATGGGTGGAGGCTACTTCAAAATTTTCATTTTGACCATCTCTATTCGGGTGTCGCTAACACTCAGAATGTCAAACTCATAATCACCAATAATGATTCTTTCCTTTATTTTAGGAATGGTTTCGTGTTCTGAAATGATATACCCGGAGAGGGTTTCAGACTCGTCGGCAGGCAATTCAAAATTGTATTTTTCATTCAGATAATCCAGCTCAAGTCTGCCCGAGAAAATAAATTCCTCTTCATTCAGCTTTTTTTCTTCAAATTCTTCGGTATCGTATTCATCATGAATTTCACCAAATATTTCTTCCAGCAAATCTTCCATGGTCACTATGCCGGCTGTTCCGCCAAACTCGTCCACCACCCAGGCGATAGATTTTCTGTCACGCGAGAATTTGCTGATAAGGTCCGCTGCGCTCATGCTTTCCGGTACGGCTGGTATGGGCAACATAATACTCTGTACATCCGCCGGTCTTTTAAACATATCCAGCTGGTGGATATATCCCAGGATATGATCGATGCTTCCCTCAAAAACCACCAGTTTGCTCAACTGGGTAGTCATAAATTTCTTACGCACATCGTCTATCGGAAGTCCCATTTCCACACCCACAATCTCCTTACGCGGAATCAGGCACTGGCGCACTTTTACAGATGGAAGAGATAATGCATTCTCGATCAGCTCCGCATTCAATCCCTGTTTATCCTCGTGTTCATCCTGATTCTGCTGAAAAAAGTGCTCGAGGTCGGCGCGGCTAAAAGCATCTTTTCTTTCGTCAATTCTAACATTGAAAATGATTTTCAGCACCCATTCAGACACGGCCACAAAAAATGACGCAATAGGGTTAAATATCTGGTGAAAGAAGTTGATCAGGCTGGTTACAAATCCACTCAGCAACATCTCATTTTTAGCGCGCCACAAGGCTTTCGGAAGAAAAATACCGAGAATAAGTATGATAAATGTGCCGAGGAATGTTTCAAAAAAAAGTCTGAAAACGTTCACCGATGTTTCCGGCAGATGAAGATTGACTATCATTCTCGTCCAGAGGGGCGACAATACCTGGCCAACCAACAATCCGTAAAAAACGATGAAAATGGTAAAGCCTATGATGGTGGGACCAATAAACTGAGAAGGATTTTGCATGAAGTGAGAAATCAGTGTACCACCACTCTTTCCCTGCTTCTTTTTCAGTTCAACAGTCAGTCTGCTGACGCTTACAAATGCGATCTCGATACCGGCGAAAAAACCAATAAGGATAATGGAAATAATGATACCGATCAGGATCCAGTTAATCATGGCACTAAAATAGGAATTTTCTCACCACCTCGTCTGCTTCTTTACACGCCTTTTCAAGGTTATCGTTCACTATTATCACGTCGAAATGATGCTTAAAGGAGATCTCATAGGCGGCTTTGTTTACTCGCGCCTGCAGGCTTTCGTCGGTTTCGGTGCCTCTGCCCTTCAGGCGTCTGGACAATTCGTCAACAGATGGAGGCTCAATAAAGATAGAAAGTGTTGATTTTGGGAACTGTTGCTGCACATGTATCGCTCCTTTGACGTCAATATCCAGCACGGGCACCTGGTTATTTGTCCAGATTCTCGACAATTCTTCTTTCAAAGTCCCGTAATACTTACCCTCGTATACCATTTCCCATTCAACAAAGTCATTATTCCGGATCTTTTGCTGAAAATCTTCCACATCTATAAAATAGTAATCCGTCCCGTGTTTCTCCAGGCCTCTCGCTGATCTCGTGGCAGCAGATACGGAGAATGCAAGGGCGTCGAACGACTTCAACAGGTACCTGGTGATAGACGTTTTACCGGCGCCCGATGGAGCCGTGATGATGATGATTTTGCCTGAAGTTGTTTGAGACATCAGGCAAAGAAAAAGGAAATTGCTGAAAATCTATTCCTTCACCAGATTCTTCCTGTACAGCACAACACCCTTGTCGTTTTCAACCGTCATAAAATAAACTCCACGACTCAGTTTTTCCAGTCCGCCAAAACTAAGAGGCGTACTGTAATCATTGAAAATGACACGCTGTTGCTGCATTACGATGCCGGCTGAGTTGGTCATCCTCAGTGTGATATATTCACCGGTCCTGCCGTTTGATGGCAGTAGAATCTTAATCTGGCCCGCAAAAGGATTGGGGTATACACTAATCGCGTCTTTGTCGCGGGCGATATTAACGGTAAGGACTTTTGAAAAGCTGAACCTGTTATCGACATCATTTTCTCTTATACGGTAATAGCTGACGGGATTGTAAGGTTGCCCGTCAGTGTAGGCATAGTGAAGTTCACCACCTGCCGTACTCTGAGTAGCTGCAAGTGTAGTCAGGTCCACCCATTGCACCCCATCAATACTTCTCTGTATGGTATATGAACTGACATTCACCTGATTGTCGATATCCCATTGCAGATAGACGGCATTGTTTCTTAAACTGGCTGATACATTTTTCCAGGTAACAGGCAGTGCTCCGGCAGCACCGCGTTGATATCTCAAAAACCATTCGTAAACAGACACACCCAGACTGTCGGTCACATTACCGCCCACAGTGGATCCTGGAGTTATTTCTTCAAAAGTTCGGCTCCATGCGTTGTGCGGATCGCCGCCTGGTCCTGCTGAATTGAAGTAAATCGCTTTTGGTACAATTGCGGGGTTGCGGTTCATGATGGCTGCAATATTATTCTGCGTTCTAGAAACCGGTACTACGTTGTCAACCGTATTGTGCACCGCGAGAACCGGCAAAGAATTGTTGGCGATGATATTTGCCTCTCCGTTGCTCAGATCTCCTGCACCGCTCACGGCAATAACCGCGGCGAGACTATTCGCTGCCGTATTATTCGCACCCGAATAATCCCATGTTGCACCACCTCCCATGCTTGACCCGCAGAGATAAACCCTGTTTCCGTCTATACGATACGCGCTTTTGGCATAGTCTATTACAGCCTTGATGGTATTCGGGTCGATAGTGCTGCCTGATCCCCCCAATCCATTTTTTATCTGGGGCGAAAGGACTACGAATTTCGACCAGCGGTTGTTTACATAAAAGCTATCCGGAAAGCGGCCTTCGTTGATGAGTTTCGGAGGGCCCCATCTCAATACCATGTTGAGGGTGGCCATATCAGGAGTTGAACCCATTTCTCCTCCGGCATGAATAAAAATCAGCAAAGGGTATGTCCTACCGGTCTCGATCACATAATCCCTGGGCAGATATTCCCAGAAACCATTGATATTTCCGTCGATCGTTGGACTGAAACGCCCGGTATGTGAGGGCGCCTGCGCGAGGACATCACTGTTTAGTATAATCGCAAAGATCAGGGATAAAAGGGTGCGGGTAAAAAATACAGGCTTCATATAAGGTTGTTGATTGCCTGTATTGAAAGTAAAAAATCATGCCATCTCAATGCGGCGGATATCAGCCCCTAGCGCCATGAGACGCTGATCTATATGCTGGTATCCCCTGTCTATCTGTTCGATGTTCTGAATAATGCTCTTTCCTTCGGCACTCAGCGCTGCAATGAGCAGGGCTACTCCGGCCCTGATATCCGGACTGCTCATGGTGATTCCCCTCAGTTTTTGCTCCCGGCCGTGCCCTATCACCACCGCTCTGTGCGGATCGCAGAGAATAATCTGCGCACCCATGTCGATGAGTTTGTCAACAAAAAACAACCGGCTTTCAAACATCTTCTGGTGCAGCAAAACAGAACCCTTTGCCTGGGTAGCCACAACCAGCACAATGCTCAGTAAATCCGGCGTGAAACCCGGCCATGGGTGGTCATATATGGTCAGTACCGATCCGTCGAGAAATGTTTGTATTTCGTAAAGGTCCCTGGCAGGAATATGGATGTCGTCACCACTGAATTCAAGCTCGATTCCGAGTTGTCTGAACTTTTCCGGTATGATCCCCAGGTGCTCGATGCCTGCATTGCGAATGGTCACATCACCCTGCGTCATGGCCGCAAGTCCGATAAAGGAACCTACCTCAATCATATCCGGCAACATCCTGTGCTCAGTGCCACCCAGATAATCTACACCCTCGATCACAAGCAAATTACTTCCAATGCCACTGATCTTTGCTCCCATTCTCACCAGCATTTTGCAAAGTTGCTGCAGGTACGGCTCGCAGGCTGCATTGTAGATTGTCGTGGTGCCTTTCGCCATTGAAGCAGCCATTGCAATATTGGCAGTTCCCGTCACAGAAGGTTCATCCAGCAGAATATAGGTGCCGCGGAGATTGGAACCATCAAGATGAAATATGCCTTCTTCGCTGTTGAATTCAAAGCGGGCACCGAGTTTTTCAAAACCGATGATATGTGTGTCCAGGCGGCGCCTTCCGATCTTGTCGCCACCGGGTTTTGGAACGAAAGCTTTTTTAAATCTTGCAAGCATGGGTCCGGCAAGCATCACAGAACCGCGCAGTCTGCCGCTCTTTTTCTTATATGCTTCGCTGTGCAGATAGTCTACATTGATGTCATCAGCTTTGAAAAGACAGGTGTCCCGGGAAATGCGGTTGACCTTTACGCCGATATCTCCTAATAACTCGATCAGGAGATTGACATCAACGATATCCGGAATATTTGTGATGGAAACTTCTTCGGGTGTCAGCAGTACGGCACTGATGATCTGCAGTGCTTCGTTTTTTGCACCTTGTGGTGTGATATCACCATTGAGTTTTTTCCCGCCGCGTACTTCAAAGGCATTCATAATAAAATGGATCGCCTGGGCGGCTTATTTGAAACGCTTCTTGTTGTTGTTGAATTTGTTGTTGTTTCCCTGGTTGTTCCCCTGGCTATTGCCCTGGTTATTACCCTGATTATTACCCTGATTGTTTCCCCCACCGGAACCACCACGATTGTCTCTGCGGTTATTATTATTATCTCTGCGGTCGTTGCCACCACCTCTTGGCTGAAACTTCTGATTGCGTTTGTTGCGGTAATCACCATAACCACGGCTATCGCGCTCCCGGCCTTCGTTTGCGCGGAATGCTTTTACATACGGCGTATTGGTAAACTCCAGCTGGCCATCGGTGATATTTGAAAGCTCGCTTTGAATTGCATCGTCGTGGACCTGCTCCTTGTGCCAGTTATTATAGGCAAGTTTCATATAATATGCTACGGCATTTGCAAAACCGAGCTTCTTCTCAGGATTTTCTTCCTTCAACGCTTTGCTGATAATAAGTTCAAGGTTTTTTCCAAGATGCGCGAACTTCGGATATCGTTTTGGATAAGGAAGGGGATCTGGTTTTGCCTTTAATGTTTCGCGTGTGGGAATCGGGTACGGCGATTCTACATCCAGTTTAAAATCTGAAATGAGAAAAAGATGATCCCATAATTTATGTCTGAAATCTTCAACGTTTTTAAGGTGCGGGTTTAGAAACCCCATCAGCTCAATCATCGAATAGGCATTTCTCTGCCTTTTTTCTTTGTCCTCTATCGTCAGCAGGTACTCTACCATCTTCTGAATATGACGCCCATATTCACGCATCACCAGATGGTTTCTTTCTGTATTATACTCCATTATCACTATTTGTAAGAATCAAAAGTAGGAAACTAAAGTTAAGCATTCAAAACTAAAGGCCTAAAAGAAAGCTACCCCTCTCGGGGTAGCTTTGGTGGTATGTGGGATGTCGTTATTATTTACTGAATCACCAGTTTGGTAAGACGCTGCACATTTGTTGTCAGGTCTTTCGTCCTGATAAAATACAAGCCTGGCGTTATTGTAGTCGGAATATCCAGGTTTATCATGCTTGATCCAGCCATTTCGAAGGTCTTCACATAGACCTGCTGACCCGCATTATTGAGTATCTCAACTCTCATGTCACCGGCAAGTGCGCCTGACCATTCCAGGTTTACACGTCCGCGGGCAGGGTTTGGATAAAGAGCAAACTTCTCAGTCTTGCCATTGTCGAATACCACTGTTCTTACGGCACTATATTTCGCTTCGCCATTCGCACTTATCTGTTTGATGCGGTAGAAGTATTTGCCACCAACGCTCTGAGTAAGGTTATGTTGATACTCGTATTTTGCATCAGCAGTTGCTTCAGAATTGGCTTTAACGCTGCCGATTGACTGGAATACGCGTCCGTCTTTGCTGCTTTCGATTTCATAGTTGTTGGTTGATTCTTCTTCCTGCGTCGTCCAGCCCAAAACCACTGCCTGACTGCCTTTTTTGGTAGCTGCAAAATCTTTTATACCTGCAGCAAGCAGATTATTCGGACAGTAGCTGTAGGTAAGTCTGAAACGAAGCCTGTCGATAGAGTTGATTGAAAAAATGTAGTTACTGCTACCGGTAACAACTGTTGAACCGCTCACACGGTATGAGTATGTTACCACACCCGCACCGAGAAACGGAGTAACGTTGCTCGAAATGGTGGTAGAAATAAGTTTGTTGAAAAGCACGGTATCGGGACCAATCGCTTTGTAATCGGGACCAAAGAAATAAATGTAGTCAGATTCCGCCAGCGGGTAAGGTCCGTAGTTCTTTGTCAGGTTGTTCTGCAAAGGAGTTCCAAGACCGGTACCTGATACCTTATCACTACGGGTATACTTAATGGTATAGTTGATTGGATAGATCTCGTCATTTTCCAACCTCATACGCACGATACCAGTCACCCACGCTTCCAGGCCAACGCAGACAAGCGTTCCCAAAGTAGGGTCGAACTGACGAAAATTGTATACAGTGGAGTCATTTGCCGGGGGAATCAGACCTGAAGTATCATAGACCACAGTCAAAGGGGGCTGACCTCCCGAACAGTTACATTGCGCCTGGGCCTTGTCTGGAATATAGGCCAGGACCAGAATAAGCGCCATTAAAAATGGCAATTTTGAGTAGTGTTGTTTCATAGGTACAGTATTTTGGGTGATGTCAGGATTAGGATTACAAATCAAAAATAGATCAATAAAGTCTGGGGAGAGAAGTGTTAGTACCCATTTTCCCCCACCGTAAAAACCACAGTTTTCGAACTTTTGATAAACTCTTTTTTCATAATTACAGTCAATATCAATGCTTTAGTCCTATCCTTGCTCATGGGATCTAAAACGGGGTATTTTCGCATATATTTCTATGAAACTAGTTATTGATTTCAGGTTACAGGAAAAGCTTAGTCCCTCCGTAAGTGCTTTTATGGAGGAATTTTGTCTGGGACTCGTCCGCCATTCTCCTGAAACCGATTTTATCTTCCTGGCCACTCCCAAAGAGACAGAGTCAGCATTGCCAAAAAACCTCAAAGTGGAGTTTCTGGCGAAAAGCCGTTTCGCGTGGCTCGACAGGTCAAGAATAATGGCTTTTCTGAAAAAACAGCTGGCCGAGCGTTACCTGGTCATTAAGCCGGACTCTATCCTCATATTTTTCATCAATCCGGAGACACTCACGGCCGCCGGCCTCCGTCAACCGGGGTCGGTGATAGTCTTTAACAGGCCGGAGGGCGTATCCGCCTCACATGAACTTGCACTCAAACCAGTTATGGGGAGTCCGGTTTATGACAGCAGCTGGACAGTAACCGAAAGCACTAAGACCGAATACAGTGGAGGCCGTGATTATTTCCTCTTTGCCGGAGAAATCACCCCGCAGCATCTTTTACTTGACCTGATAAAAGCATTCTCTATTTTTAAAAAATGGCAGCAGTCGGATATGCAGCTCATCATAGCAGGTTACTCAGGCAAATACGCCGATTTTCTGGCCGAAAGACTACAGTCCTATAAATACAGGGAAGACGTTGTGCTGATTGAAGACCCTGCCGAAGAAGAACTGATCCGTATGGCGGCAGCATCCTACGCAATGGTTTATCCATCCACCATACCTGTATTGCCGGTCGCAATCGGCCTGGCCATACAGGCTGGCAAAGCAATCGTTGCTTCAGATCTGCCAATACACCGCAATATCACCGAAGGCGCCGTCTGGGTTTCTAATACAAATCTGATCGATGGATTTTCGCAGGGAATGATCAATCTGTACCGCGACGAATCACAAATGACGGCTCTTGCATCCATTAACAAAAAACTCGCCGGCGAAAATCTGTTCGATGGTATGATGTCCAGGGCAATGGCACTCATCACAACAGGTCAGCAATCGCAAATCAGCTAACTTTGCCAGATACGAATAACTATGAATCAATCTACAATAACCATTGACGTGGTACTGGATAATGAAAAGGTACCCCAGCAGATCAACTGGAAAGCTTCAGACAGTTCAGCAGATATGACGCAGAAATCAAAAGCCATGATGCTGTCGTTTTGGGACGGCGCCGATAAAACAGCGCTGAGAATTGACCTGTGGACAAAAGAAATGATGGTAGACGAGATGGCGGATTTCTATTATCAGACCTTTATGACAATGGCTGATACATTCAACCGGGCCACAAAAAATACTGAACTGGTCAACGATATGAAAGGATTTGCAAAGGATTTCTACCAGAAATTCCGTGATCAGCAGATGAAGGAAAACAAAGTCTAAGTAAAAACAAATCGCTAATATGAGTCTGGAACAAAAGGTCATGGCAGAGATGAAAGATGCCATGAAGTCGAAAAACGAAGCAGGTCTGCGCAGTCTCCGTGCGATAAAGGCCGCAATCCTCAACGCAAAGACTGCAGAAGGCGCCACGGGCGAGCTGAGTGAAGCCGATGAAACAAAGCTTCTTCAGAAACTGGTGAAATCGAGAAAAGATTCACTGGATATTTATCAGCAGCAGAACAGGGCAGATCTCGCAAAAAAAGAAGAAGAAGAAATTGAAGTGATAGAGCGATATCTTCCCAAACAGATGACGGCAGAAGAATTGAATGAAGCAGTGTCAAAAATAAT
>JACMLD010000343.1 GCA_014379785.1 Chitinophagaceae bacterium | reverse complement strand
GCGGTCAGCTTGTGTACCAGAAAGAAACAGGTTATCAGAGTGGTAGCGTAAACGTTTCGGGTCTTGCGAAAGGTTCGTATGTGCTGACGATTACCAGCAGCGATTTCAAGCAACAGTTTGTAAGACAATTTGTAAAAGAATAAAGAGATGAAGACTGTGATAATTTTGGGAGTGATTGCTGTTGGCCTTGTTGCTGCTATTGCCTGTGTATCTCAGAACAAAGGACAAACTGAAGTATTTGCTTACAGCCGGGAAGTAATTGGTGGCGCAAGAAAAGTAGAGCGCGTGACGGACAACAGTCATCCGCGTGATGTGAGTACAAAACAGGCGCCACAATACCTGATTTATCTGACTACAAGTACAGACAGCATTCCTGATGTGAGGGAAATATATATAAACGGAGAGAATTATCATGTATCCGTTGAAAAAGCGGCGGTGCCCGTTATTGCCGCGAACCCAACCATGCCATCAGATCCCAAGGACACATTGGTGTCAGCCAATGCCAGGCATGCATGGCGCATACAGTTGCGCAATAAGGTTGAACCTGGTACTGTTGCTGTAGATCATGAAAGCATGATAAAAGAAAATGAATTGGTTTTGGTCATGTTTGTTGGGGTCAAAGAACATTTTCTTCCCGTCAAAAAAATAAAGATATTATCGCCCGTGGCTTTGCAATAAAAAAATTAGCATACATTAGGACCACGATTGCTTGCCATCTTATTGGCACAAACAAGGCCCCGTCATAAAGGCGGGGCTTTTTAAAAACTTTTTCTAATGGCTGTACAACCCTGGCGCACCGGAAAAGTAATACGTATTCAGGATGAAACAAACAGCACCAGGCGCTTCTGGATCCAGGTGCCGGAACTCGAGTCATTTGACTTTGCTCCCGGTCAGTTTGTAACCCTCGATTTGCCGATTCATGAAAAGCCTGCGAGAAGATGGCGCAGTTATTCCATTGCCTCGTGGCCCGATGGCACCAATGTTTTTGAACTGGTCATTGTACTGTTGGAAGGTGGCGCGGGTACAACCTATCTTTTTAATGAAGTGGTGGAAGGTTCGGAACTCACGGTACGTGGTCCGCAGGGTGTCTTTACATTACCCGAACCGATCGATCGCGATTTGTTTTTTATCTGCACTGGTACAGGCATCGCTCCGTTCAGAGCAATGGCACATCATATACTCAATAAGAATATCGTCCACGAAAATATCTATCTCATTTTTGGTTGCCGGAAATTATGCGACAGTCTGTATGGTCCGGAGCTGAAAGAACTCGAACAGAAAGTACCAAGCGTTCATTATATGCCTACCTATTCGCGAGAAGACGAAGGTGATTTCAGAAAGGGATATGTGCACAGTGTGTACGAAGAGATCTGCCGACAGAATCAGTCGGGTCAGGAAGCTATAAAACCCGCAGCATTTTATCTCTGCGGATGGAAGAATATGATCGACGAAGCAAAACAGCGCATCCAGGCGTTGGGTTACGACAGAAAGTCGATACACCAGGAACTCTACGGTTAATTTGCTTTTTTCTGATTTGAATTTGCTCCGGGAATGGGAATGACAGTTGCACTCATGGCTGTGAACGGTTGTTTGCGTGCAAGCTCTGCTTCCAGTTTGAGTAACTGTTTGTGGTTGAAAAGCATTTCATCTTCCAGCTCTATCACTCTTTTCTGCAGTTTTTTTATCGATTTGCGGCGAATCATATATCCCAGCCAGCAGGCACCTGCGAAGGCAAGAATCAGCATGGGAGCATTGATAAGTATTTGGGCAGAGGATATCATAGAAAAATTGGTTTACGCTAAAATACATGATAGTATTCTGTAATACTATAGGGAAACCCCGCATATTTTACCGTAATAAATGAAAACATGTAGAAGGCTGGTAAGAAAACCACTGGGATATCAGCCGAGGAACTTCTTTCTGCTGCCTGATTCGGGGAGTTTTTCGGGATTTGTCTCAGCCACTGACTCGCGCATAGGGACAATCGGCGTGCGGGATTGTACACTTGTTTTGTCGGCCAGCTCTTTCTGAAGTTTTAAGATTTCTGCGTGGTTGCTCAGCATTTCATTCTCAAGTCGTTCGTTGGATTGTTTGATTCTACTGAGTTGGGCGGCCCGGAGCATGAAACCGACGAACAGGGCAATAAGGATAATACCAGTGAGCGTAAAGACGCTTAGGGTCATTTCAATTGCAAGCAGCATCGGGCAATAGTTTTAATTCAAGTTTTTCTCGACCAGGGATATAGGCTTAGGGGTGTAATGGGGCTAACTGTGCAGGCAAATAACCGGATTTTGAATCAATCTAAGAAATTTCTTTCTGCACCATCGCCTTGATATCGCCCATTGCTACCCTTTCCTGCTTCATTGTATCACGATGCCGGATGGTAACAGTTCCGTCTTCCTTTGTCTGATGATCAATAGTTACACAAAAAGGTGTGCCAATGGCATCCTGACGGCGATATCGCTTGCCGATGGCATCTTTCTCCTCATAAAAACACCTGAAAGCGGGCATACATTCATTCATCAGCTCGCGCGCAAGTTCAGGGAGGCCATCTTTTTTGGTCAGTGGGAAAATGGCCAGCTTCAATGGAGCAAGTTTGGCTGGAAATCTCAAGACTACCCGACTGTCCGGCTTCTCTGCCGTGCTGAGGTCTTCTTCTGTGTAAGCATGACTGACAATCAAAAGAAACATACGGTCAAGGCCAATACTCGTTTCAATTACGTAGGGAATGTAGTTTTGGTTGGTTTCGGAATCGAAATACTGCATCTTTTTTCTGCTGAATTCCTGGTGTTGTTTCAGGTCGTAGTCGGTACGGGAATGAATGCCCTCCACTTCTTTGAATCCAATGGGAAATTTATATTCGATATCGCATGCTGCGTCTGCATAAAAAGCCAGCTTTACGTGGGGTTTGAACTGATAATCTTCTTTTGGAATGCCAAGACTCAGGTGCCAGTTCATTCTCGTTTCTTTCCATTTTTCATACCACTCTTTTTGTGTGCCAGGTCGTACAAAAAACTGCATTTCCATCTGCTCAAACTCACGCATTCTGAAGATAAACTGGCGCGCCACTATTTCATTGCGAAACGCTTTTCCAATCTGGGCAATACCAAAAGGTATTTTCATCCTGCCCGATTTCTGAACGTTGAGAAAATTCACAAAAATTCCCTGTGCCGTTTCGGGTCTGAGGTAAATCTCACTCGCTTCGTCTGTGACCGAGCCGAGTTGTGTTGAAAACATGAGGTTAAACTGGCGAACGGATGTCCATTTGGATGTACCGCTGACAGTGCATTTTATATTGTTTGCGATGATCAGTTCTCTCAATGCCTCATAATCGTTTGCTGCGAGGAGTTCATCCATTTTATCCAGCAGCGTTTTGGAGGCGGCCGCATCACCGGCAGATTCCAATTCTTCAGCCTTTGCTTCGATCAGGTGATCCACACGATAGCGTTTTTTGCTGTCGAGGTTGTCGATCATCGGGTCGCTGAAATTATCCACGTGACCGCTGGCCTTCCACACGGTAGGATGCATAAAAATGGCCGCATCGATGCCCACGATGTTTTCGTGCAGCTGCGTCATGCTTTTCCACCAATAGTCTTTGATATTTTTTTTGAGCTCGCTGCCCCACTGTCCATAATCGTAAACAGCACTTAGGCCATCATAAATTTCACTCGAAGGAAAGATAAAACCGTATTCTTTGCAGTGTGCAATTATCGCCTGAAAGCGCTGTGTATCATTAGCCATCCGCAAAAATAATAATAAATTATTACCTAGCTGAAGTGTCTTCCTTTGTCGCGCAGCGTCTTTTTCTCCATATTCTTTTCGAACGCCTTTGTAAGGTCAACACCAGTCTGGTTGGCAAGGCAAAGCAGCACCCATAGCACATCTGCCATTTCATCTGCCAGCTCAGCGCCCTTGTCAGATTCTTTAAAACTCTGCTCGCCGTAAGTTCGCACCATCAACCGCGAAAGTTCGCCGACTTCTTCCATGAGAATGCCGAGGTTGGTCAGCTCCCCAAAATATTTTACACCGATTGTCTTTATCCAGGTATCTACTGCGGACTGTGCTGCTTCGATGGTCATAGCTGTTTATTCTTTTGATTTTGTATCAATGAGGATGGTGACCGGGCCGTCGTTCAAAAGACTCACCTGCATGTCTGCGCCGAATTCTCCGGTGCCAATGGACTTTCCCAGGTCTTTTTCGAGCTGCAGGATCAATTTTTCATAGAGGGGAATGGCAACGGGTGACTTGGCGGAGCGCAGATAGGAAGGTCGGTTGCCTTTTTTTGTCGAGGCAAAGAGTGTAAACTGGCTGATGAGCAGTATCTCGCCGCCGGTATCGGCCACGGAGCAGTTCATCACCCCCTGCGGATCGTTAAAAATCCTCCCATTCACAATCTTACTGCTTAACCATACAATATCTTCCTCCGTATCAGCGTCTTCCATACCGGCCAGGATGAGCAAACCATTGCCGATGGATGAACGTACTGTATTGTTGACAGAGACGCTGGCTGAAGTCACACGTTGTATTACCGCTCGCATATAAGCTGTTAATTGGTAAATTTACGATTCACAATACAGACAATGAAGATCGATGTCAGAGCAGAGTTAGATTTTAAAACTTTCAGGAGCGGTGGCAAGGGAGGCCAGAACGTAAACAAGGTAGAAACCGCGGCAGAAGGGAGTTTCAACGTAAATGCGTCTGTTTTATTATCCGATGCTCAAAAAGAATTATTGAGCAGAAAACTGGCGAATCGCATCAATTCGGAAGGATTTTTGCAGGTCAGGAGCCAGGAACATCGTACCCAGCTCGCCAATAAAGAGGAAGTGATAAAGAAGATGAATGTCCTTATCGGACAGGCATTGATGAAAAAAAAGGCGAGGATTGAAACCAGGCCCTCAAAGGCGTCGAAAGAAAGAAGGATTGAGAAGAAGAAGAAGACGTCTGAAAACAAGTCGCAAAGAAGAAAAATCCGATATACTGATTGAAAATCTAAATGTTCCTGCAATGAAAAACCGCCTGTTGGCCCCTTTGTTAATCATCACCCTGACGGCCCTGACTGTGGGCTGTTCAAAAGAATTCAGTGGTACCGGCAAACCGGTTAAACCGGATGAATATAATCTGGCACTTGATTTCAAACCTTCGGTAGACAGCCTGCGGCTGAAACTGGACTCTGTGTACACCAATATCTGGGGAGAAAACTATTCGGTGTCTGCATTCAAATTTTATATTTCCAAGATTGATCTCATCAACACAGATTCCAATAAAATCTACAGCATCAATGCAGAGAATTACTTTCTGGTAGATGCGGCTGACTCCACAACCTGGACGGTCAAATTAAAATCTGCCCCGTTTCGCTATAACAAGGTAGCTTTCATAGTGGGAGTAGACAGCCTCCGGAATGTCAGCGGCGCACAGACCGGAGATCTCGACCCGGCAAAAGGCATGTTCTGGACCTGGAATTCCGGCTATATCATGGCAAAACTGGAAGGAAAATCTTCTTCATCAACGGCTGCAAACAATAAATTTGAGTATCATATTGGTGGTTTTAGCGGTCCGGACAATGTGTTGAGAAAGACTGTTCTGCTTTTTCCATTTGGCGAATATTCGGAAGTATTGCCGGGAAGTTCGAGCGTTATTACAATCAAAGCCAACGTCAATGCCTGGTTTTATAATCCGCACGATTTGAAAATTGAAGACAAACCGGTTGTTACCACACCCGGTCCTGAAGCAAAGGCCGTGTCAGAAAATTATTCAAAGATGTTTACGGTTACGGAAATTTCAAATTAATGAAGAAAACAGGGGTCACCATTACCGGACTGGTTGTTTTGATTGCGCTGTGTGTAAACATCAACAGCTGCAGAAAAAGCGATGCGAGAAAGGGACCGTCATCACTGACTTTCAATATACCGGCGGGTTTCCCTGCACCTGCATATGATTTCACGTCCAACCCGCTGACACAGGAGGGATTCAATCTGGGCAAGAAATTGTTTTATGACGGTCGTCTTTCAAAAGATGGAAATTTTCCCTGCGGGTCCTGTCACCAGCAATTTGCCGCCTTCGCCACTTTTGATCACGATTTGAGCCATGGCTTCAACGACCAGTTTACCACACGCAATGCACCCGGACTTTACAATCTCGCCTGGCACAAGGCCATGCATTGGGACGGTGGCATAAACCATATCGAAAATCAACCGCTCGCACCCATCACTGCTCCAAACGAAATGGCAGAAGATATTACCAATGTGATCAGCAAACTCAAAGCGGATGAAGAATACAAAAGGATGTTTGTGGCTGCATTCGGCGATGATGAAATCAACAGCCAGCGCATGCTGAAATCGCTTACACAGTTTATGCTCATGCTCGTATCTGCAGATTCGAAATACGACAGGGTAAAAAAAGGCACGGCAACATTTACAGCAGCCGAACAATCCGGCTACGTTATATTCCAGTCCAAATGTGCCAGCTGTCACAAAGAACCATTGTTTACTGATCTCAGTTACAGAAATAATGGACTGGTGATTTCAAATTTTCTGCAGGACTTTGGCCGCATGCGTATCACCAACAAAAAAGAAGACTCGCTGAAGTTCAAAGTGCCGAGTCTGCGGAATATTGAATTGACTTTCCCATATATGCACGATGGACGATTTTATACCATTGATCAGGTACTGAACCATTATGCCACCGGTGTGCAAAATTCTGCCACGCTGGACCCGCTGTTGCAAAACCGGATTGCCCTCAGCACAACCGAGCGCCTCAATATGCGTGCATTTCTCAAAACCCTTACAGACAGCAGCTTTGTAAAAGACAGCCGCTTCGCGGAATAGCCTTGACTGCCGATCTACCCGTACTTATACGCAATAAATTCAGTGCAGCTACGCACCGATAATGCTGCATATACCTGTACTTTGCAGCACTCATCATTATAATTTTAAAATCTCTTGTATGAAAATTATTACCGTTCTACTTGTTTCGGGTTTTCTTCTCAATAGCTGTAAAGATGCCGGGGATGGCAAAATTCTACTCGATGAAAAACGGGCTGCAGAGCAGGTAATTCCTATTGTGAAAGCAAAAGAATTGCAGCGGCAGTTTATCGCGGGCCGCGCAGAGCTCGGCAAGCTGGTGACCGATACCTCATTCCTTTCAAAACATTTCGATCTGCCGAATGCAGAATCTTTCAATCGTGACGCCATTTCGCTTTTGCTCAACCAGCCCGGTGCCGATGGTATCCGCGTCTATTATGGCAGAGATGAAAATGGTAAGGTCAGACTCGTGCTTCTGCCGGTTGATAAAAACGGCAAAGACATCGTAAACAAACTCACCGGTAAGCCAGTTGCGGTGACACTGCCTGGTGTATCCACTGCAAAGGCATTTGACGAGGATGGCGAAGCTGTGGAAACCGGTCAGATCTGTCCACCCTGCATAATCGACGGTCAGTAAATGAACAGGGAGCTATACCTTATTCTCGGTCTTTCGATTGTTATTGCCGCTACAATCGGTCTGATACGTTTTCGCAAAATTGAGAAAACGTACAGACCTTTTCTCATTTATGTATTTGTATCCGTACTGAATGAGTTGGGAAGTTTCTATCTCGCACCGCACAAGGAATCTGCGATGATAGATTTGAATTTATTTACGTTATTTGAATACTGCATTCTGTTGCTGCAATTTCACAGCTGGAAGCTGTTTCATGGGTATAAACAATTATTCTATGCACTGCTTGCCGGATTTGTAATTTTGTGGGTCACAGAAAACCTGGTGATCTCTGATATCCGCCGATATAACTACGCCTATATCCTTGTGCATTCCTTTGTGATGGTTTTGCTTGGCATCAACATGATCAACCGGATTGCGGTAAATGATTATGGTCCACTGTACAGAAATGCGCGGTTCATTATCTGCATCGGCCTCATCATTTTTTTTATATACAACATAATCGTCAACACCCTATTCCTGAATGCTGCCAGTAAGCCGTTGGCCATCCGTTTCTTTAATATAAGAGTCTATGTAAACACTTTCTCAAATCTGCTCTATGCTATTGCGGTATATTTTATGCCGGTGGCGGTAAAAAAGATCAGTTTTTTGAAATAACATCGGCCCGCGGAGAAAAAGACCGACCTTTAAACCACAAGCTGTATGGGTGAGCAGGAAACAAATTTTTATGAAGCGGTTTTGATAGTTGTCCTTCTGATAGCCATCATTATCGTCTATTTTATTATAACCATCATCCGCTATCACCGGCGCTACATAAAATTGCAGAAAGAAAGGATACTCGCGGAAATCACCATCCAGGAAAATGAAAGAAAGCGCATCGCAACGGACCTGCACGATGGACTGGGACCTTTGCTTTCGTCTGTAAAACTCAACATCAACAGCATTGAAGTGCCGCTGGAATCCGACAGGCTGATTGTGGAAAAAGCGGGCCGTCATATTGACGAGATCATAAAGAGCATGCGTCAGATCTCATACAACCTCCTTCCCAATACTCTTGCCCGTAAAGGTCTGATAGAAGCACTCAAAGAATTTACCAGCCTGCTCAACGAGAAGAATCACATGACGATCGAACTGCAGGTATTAAACCAGTTGCAGATCGACAAGGAAAGAGAAATTCATATTTTCCGGATGATCCAGGAGATCATACACAACGCACTCAAGCATTCCAATGCAAACACTTTAAAAATAGGGATTGGCCAGGAAGATGGGTTTCTCATGATCCTTGTAAGGGATGATGGAAAGGGTTTTGACCTGGAAAAGGCGAAGGACGAATCGAAAGGTCTCGGACTGAAAAGTCTTGAAAGCCGGACCGAAATATTGAATGGACAGCTGGTGATAGACTCAAAACCCGGACAGGGGACGGAACATTTTATAAAAATACCCGACAAAACAAATTAAGAATGCCTTCGACTATCAGTCTGGTTATAGCAGATGACCATGAAATTTTCAGGGATGGACTTGCGCTGATGCTTTCCAAGCAAAAACATTTTGAACTGGTTGGTCAGGCAGAAGATGGCAATGAGCTGATGGAGATCGCTGCTGAGAAACTCCCGGATGTAATTCTGACGGATATAAAAATGCCGAGAATGGACGGCATTGACGCCACGAGGCGCTTGCTTGCGGTATATCCAAAAATGAAGTTTATTGCCCTCTCGATGTTTGACGAGGAGAACCTGATTGTAGAAATGCTGGAAGCAGGAGCAAAGGGATACCTTTTGAAAAATGCCGATAAAACAGAAATCATTGAGGCCATTGAGCAAGTGGCTGCTGGCCATAGTTTCTATTGCAAACATACTTCGATCAAACTGGCGAGTATGATTGTGAAAAGTAAGTTCAATCCCTACCGCAAAGTGGAGCCTGTTGTATTCAGCGACCGCGAGCTGGAGGTGATACGTCTGATCTGCCGCCAGGACACTACGCAGCAGATCGGCGATAAGCTGTTTCTCAGCAAGCGCACCGTGGAGGGCTACCGGACACGCATACTCGAAAAGATGAATGTCAGAAATACGGCGGGTGTGGTGATTTATGCGTTGAAAAACGGACTTGTGAAGGAGGAGGAGTTGTAGGGGAGAAAAGAAAGTTCTTGGTTCTTGGTTTTTAGTTCTTAGGGGCAGCGAAATTACCTTCATCATTGCAAGCCATGTAGAAGTGCAAAGGTTAATTCCATGAATTCTATGTTTGTTTGAGTTATTTTGTCAAAGAATCTTTAGGAATTGTATTTTCCCAATATTCATCTGCTTTAACACCCCCGTTTAATTTAATTATTGAATCTGCCTGATCATCTATTATTTGTGTCAGTCTAATAATAGAATCCTTATGGGTAGTCATTTCTCGTTTAAGACTATCGATCATTTTATCGCAGCGAGAATCTGCGTCAATTTCCCCCTTTCGTTCTGAACAGTGTTTCTCTACAATCTAAGGGTAACTCATTCGGAACTGGTTGAAAAAAAAGGAAGACAGGCTCGGCTCCTTTTCGTAAAATCCATTCGTTGTTTCAGATTCGGAAAAGAAAAAGACAGGCGGATCAGTTTGAGTCAAGCAAATAAAATATGCGCATTGATATCCCTGGTGCATGTAAAACACAAAAGAATTTTTATGCTCGAAATTAGTAATGTGATTTTCTGATATTAATTCTTCACACCCATTTTTCAACTCGAAGAGTTCATTATAAAACACCGATGAACCCTGCATAAACTTTCCAGCCCCACGCCCCATCAAACTGAGAAAGCGTTTATAGGTAAGCGGCAATTTCAATAAATATTCTTTTTCAATATGGTCAATTTCAGCATCACTTACCCCCTTGAGCCTGTTCCCAGACTTTATAAGTGTTTTTGCTATTTCATCGATGGACATCAAACCCAACTTGTTTATTTAATTGAATAAATAACCATAAGCCTTTTTTGAAATGGTTCTTTAGATCTGAGTTTATAAGCACATGCGAAAAAAGTCCGGTGCCCCTAAGAACTAAAAACCAAGAACCAAGAACTTCTTTTCCCCCGCTTTTTAATTTTTCGTCTTCCTTTTAAGTTTAATACTCTCCAGCACCCCATTCTGCTTTTCCAGCTCCGCCTTCTGATCTTCCTGTTTCTTCAGGTTTTCGGCGATCTGCTCATCGAGCGACTTCTTTTTCTTTTCCAGATCTTTTTGCGTTTCTACCAGCGCATCAGATTTCTTCACCACTTTTTTTATAAACTCCTCCTGTTCCCGCACCTGAACAGTAACGAAATAATCTTCCAGAAAAGGCGCCATGTCCTGCAGCAGAATCTTTCCGGGCTCAACGCCCTCTTCATGCCCGCCCGCTTTGAAATCGGCACCGGTTTTTGCAATTACCAGGTAAACGATGCTCATATCTTTTTCCTGACGGCTCTTTTTTTCGACCTTAAAATACAAATCATTTTTTACGGGATAGGCCGGTGCAAGTACGTGCGACCTGAATATTCTCACTCCCTTGCTTTCACTTCCCCTGGTTCCCTTGCTTGCCATGTATTCATCAATGGCTGCTTCCACCACTGCCACAGGGTATGGCATTTCAGCGATGGCCGCCGGATGCTTATTGCTTTGAATACTGGTTTTGCCCTCTGTAATCAAAAACTGACTGTAAGAACCGTAGGAAATAAAAAACAGGGCAAAACAAATGAATAGCTTTTTCATAAATGCAGTTTGGGTTGTGATGAAGTTAAAAAAGATAATGCAGTCGCAAAACATTTAAATTTGTTGAAACTCTTGATTCATTGAGCAGTATAAAAAAGCTGGCAGGCCAGACGCTCTGGTATGGTGTACCCACAATCGTGACCCGCTTTCTCGGCTACCTGATGAATATGGCGCTGCCCTTCATTTTTGTACAACCCGAACGAACGGCAGACATCACCCAGGTTTATGCCATCATTCCATTTCTCAGCGTATTGTTTACCTATGGAATAGAAACGGCCTACTTCCGGTTCTCGACGGATAAGGATAAGAATAAACTTTACAATACTCTATCGGTTTCCATTCTTTCCACGACCATTCTTTTCACACTGCTCCTTCTTCTTTCCAAAGGTTATATCGCTGCAATCGCCGGACTTGAGCAACACCCTGAGTACATCACCTATATGTGCGGCATCATTTTCTTCGATACCATTTCCGCCCTGCCATTTGCAAGACTGAGACAGGAAAACAGACCGAAAATGTATGCCTTTGCCCGCATTGCAGGCGTGTTGGTGAATGTACTGATCGTCATTGTTTTTATGGGTGTCATTCCCGCGTACATAAAAAGAGATCCCAACAGCCTGCTGCAATTGGTCTACAATGAAAAGATGGGCATCGGCTATTACCTGGTCGGCAACCTCTTCGGCAGCATTTTTACCTTTATTCTTCTGGGTAGAGAAGTCAGAAAAATCAGTTTCGAATTTGACAAAGGACTGTGGAAGGAAGTAATGAAATACAGTTATCCGCTGATCATCGTGGGACTTGGAGGTATGATCAACGATGTATTGAGCAGACTGATTTATCAGCACGTGGTAGATCTGCCCACCGCCCGCGCAAAGCATGAGCTGGGCGTTTTTGCTAACCTCTTCCGGCTGGCAGTTCTTATCACCATCATGATCCAGGCATTCCGGATGGCTGCCGAACCGTTCTTTTTCAGCCGGTCCAAAGATGAAGATGCACCCAAAACCTATGCGAGGGTGATGAAATTTTTTGTTATAGCCTGTTGTTTTATGCTGCTTATGATTGGTCTATACCTGGATGTTTTAAAATGGGTTATCACGCTCAAGTCCGCCGCCTGGGGCGAAGGAATCTATATCGTTCCAATCCTCGCGCTTGGAAATGTCTTTCTGGGCATCTATTATAACCTCAGCATATGGTATAAACTCACCAGCAGGAATATCTATGGCGCATACATCACCATCGGCGGTGCTGTCATCACCATCGTGCTGAACCTGATACTCATCCCTTCTATGCATTATCTGGGGGCCGCACTCGCCACATTTTTCTGTTATTTTTTTATGATGATCGCCAGCTATATCCTGGGCCAGAAATTCTACCCGGTTCCTTATGCGCGGAAAAAACTGATTTCCTACCTGGTTCTCACCATTTTACTCATCCTGATCCACCGGCTGCTGATGTATTATCTGCCCGACAGCCTCTGGCTGAGCATGACGATCGCCACCATTCTTTTCGGCGCCTTTGCCTGGTTTGTTTCAAAAGTGGAGAAAAACGAAATTGCCCGCCTGTTGAAAAGGGAGGCAAAGCATTAAGCTTTATATTTGCCATTCCTCAAATCACAGCGGGGATTTCCACAAAATGAAGCAACTGAAGCCAAGAAATATAGTACTCCTGATTGTTCTCATCCTGCTCGTAGATCAGGCGTTGAAAGTGTGGGTCAAAACGAGCATGCCATTGTCGCGCGACTGGGACGAATTTCACACCATGCTTACCCCATACGATAAGGGAATCAGGCCTTTGGGAGGCGACTGGTTTCAGATTTATTTCGTAGAAAATCCCGGAATGGCCTGGGGAATGGAACTCGGAGGCGAATGGGGAAAGATGGCGCTTACGCTTTTCCGGCTCATTGCAGTCATTGCCGGCGTGTTTATTCTCCGCAATTTCATCCGCAAACAATACCACCGGGGCTTTATCATATGTGCTGCACTGATCTTTGCCGGTGCGCTCGGAAATCTGATCGACAGCATGTTTTATGGAATCATATTCGATGAAAGTACCCATTTTCATGTGGCAAGTCTCTTTCCGCCAAAGGGTTATGCCGGATTTTTGCATGGAAAAGTGGTCGATATGCTGTATTTCCCCATTATAAAAGATAAAATACTGCCCGAATGGTTGCCATTCTGGGGAGGGGAGCGGTTCACTTTTTTTAGTCCCGTTTTTAATATTGCCGATGCTTCCATTTCTGCCGGAGTTATCGCAATTTTGCTGTTTCAAAAGCGTTTTTTCAAAAAGCCTGAAGAACCTGAAAACCCGGTGGTGGAAACAAATACACCGGTTGACGATAAAGTGCAGGTTTTATAAACACCTTACACCAACCCTTTACCACCACATACCGTATTTCGGGAAACCCGATTTTAGCACTCAATGGCTTTGCACAGTTTATCAGTGCGACTGCCCATTGAAACTCAAAAAAAAGAGAAGATGAAGCAATTGAAAGGTCTTATTGCATTTTTTGCCTTTGTATCAGTATTTGCAGCTTGTAAAAAGGAGTACAGCCGGGAAAAGGATAACGGCGCAAATACCCTGTCGCAGTGGGAGTTCAAAGAAGGAGCCACCCAGTACAACGGCAGCGTAGACACGGCATTTGTAGACACCACCGGTGGCATACAATTTCTTACCATTGAAGGCACCTCCCTCGACCGAAGTAAAAAGATATCCCTGGGTGTTTTCAGCCAGGACCTCAAAGCCGGCACCTATTCCTCGCCTACCGCCTTTATTGATTTTCTGGATAACGGGGCTGTGGTTTACGAGTCAGACATTACCGCCATTGGTCAGTTCACAATTGTCATCAGCAAAATCGACTCTATTGGAGTGTCCGGTACCTTTTCGGGAAAAGTGAAGGACAGCAACGGCAATCCGAAGGACGTCGT
>JACMLD010000342.1 GCA_014379785.1 Chitinophagaceae bacterium | reverse complement strand
GCGCCTTTGCCTGCTATTTTACTTTTTGCGACACGGAGGGGGTAGATGATTTTGTATTCGGGAGTGACTAGTTTTTTTGCCAAGAGATTGATGCGTAAAAAAACCCCGGCGAGTTTATCACCGGGGTTCGTGTTGAAGAGAAATTTATTTACTTCCTGATTTCTTTGTTTTTTTCGCTGCTTCGTATTTTACGTAGTCGTCGGTGGTAAGGACCTCACCTTTGATGCGTATTTCCATTGGAAGCGCTACACCGGCCACTTTCACGGTAATTGTTTTTTCGAATGGTCCGACAGCCTGGGCGCTGAAGCCGGCGTTGATCTTGTCAGATTTTCCTTTTGCTACGGGTTGCTGGGGCCAGGTTGGTGTCGTGCAGCCGCAGGTTGCCGTAGCTACTTCAATAACTGCAGGCTTTGCATCGACATTGGTGAATGCGAAATCGTGGTTGACGGGTACGCCTTGTTTTATTTTACCAAAATCGTAGGTAGTTTCTTTGAATTTGATCACTTGTTTTGGTTTCTCCTGAGCGAAGAGAGAAACTGCGAGCAGAAGTACGGAGAAAGACAAAAAGAGTTTTTTCATTTTTATTGGTTTGTTTGTTTGAGAATCTGCACGCTGCTGTTTTCCGGAGCCGGAGTAGCGGGTGCCTTGTACACATTTCCTTTTATCGTCATCACTTTTGTCTGACCACCATTGTAGATCAGCGTGATTGTTTTTTCAAACGGACCTTCGCTGTATGCGTTATAACCTACGGTAATTTTTGTGCCGGAGTTGGGAGCTACGGGTGTTCTTTGCCACACTGGTGTGGTACATCCGCAACTTGTCTTCACATCTTCGAGTTTAAGCGTATCTGTTGCGCTGTTAAAAACTTCGAATTCGTGGGTTACAGGACGCCCCTGCTGAATTTTGCCAAAATCGTATCCGGACTCTTTCAGGGCCGCGAGTTCAGCAGTTTTCACCACCGCTTTGGCTGATTGTCCCTGTGCGATGGCAAAATTGACCATGAGCGCCGTTGCAATAATTGTGAGAAGTGTTTTCATAATATATTAAGTAGTGCTGACTAAAAACGTCCATCAAATTTACATATTGTGCCCCAAAGCTCATAAAGGTTTTTGGTATTTAACAGGGGTTTAGCGGGAATTTCTACCGTATTTTTGCGGAATGCTTAAACTTAGCATGGAGGAGCTGAACCGGCTATCGGTGGAAGAGTTCAGGGACTCCGAGAAGATACCCCTTGTAGTGGTACTGGAAAACGTCAGAAGCGCCTATAATGTTGGTAGTGTGTTCCGTACAGCGGACGCATTTTTGCTACAGGGTGTTTTTACCACCGGTTATACCGCCTTTCCCCCGCACAAACAGATATCAAAAACGGCCCTCGGAGCAGATGAATCGGTTTTTTCGCGTCATTTTGCAGACGCCGCAGGGGCCATTGCGCAGTTAAAAGAGGAGGGATTCCAGGTTTTTGCGGTTGAACAGGTAAAGGGGAGTCTGTCGCTTGAATCGGTTTCTGCGCTCGCCAACCGAAAAATTGCGGTTGTTTTTGGCAATGAGGTAACCGGAGTGGAAGAATCGACCATCAGTCTTTGCGATGGAAGCCTGGAAATACCGCAACTCGGCATGAAACATTCGCTCAATATTTCGGTGGCGGCGGGCATTGTGCTTTGGGAAATAGCAAAACCGGAAGTTGTCCGCAGAAAAACTCTGGCAGAACATGCCGCAAAAAAAAGTTAGCATGTCCACGGTAAAAAATTATCTCAGTCTTGTAAAGTTTTCACATACCATTTTTGCAATGCCTTTTGCCATGATCGGTTTCTTCCTGGCAATATCGCGCAATCTGGCCCCCGGCGAATCCATCGTCGGCAGCAATCAGCGTCTACCGGTCCTTTTGGCATTGGTGATTGCCTGTATGATTTTCGCGCGAAGCGCCGCAATGGCTTTTAACCGCTGGCTTGATCAGGAATTTGACGGAAGAAATCCGCGCACCGCCATCAGAGAAATTCCCGCAGGCATCATTTCCAAAAACAGTGCGCTGAGATTCGTGATTTTTAACTGCGTGGCTTTTATAGTATGCACCTGGTTTATCAATCTGATCTGCTTTTTTCTTTCACCCGTCGCCCTGCTGGTTGTACTCGGATACAGTTACACAAAAAGATTTACTGCGCTTTGTCACCTCATACTCGGACTCGGCCTTTCGCTCGCGCCCATCGGTGCTTATCTGGCCGTAACCGGAGCATTCAGTTTACTGCCCATCCTGTTTTCGATGTCTGTGATTTTTTGGGTAAGCGGTTTCGATATCATCTATGCGCTGCAGGATGAGGAATTTGATCGCAGCAATGATCTCTATTCCATACCTGCCGCACTCGGTAAGGCGAAGGCACTGAATGTTTCATCATTGCTGCATGTGGCAAGCGGTGCGGCCGTCCTGATAGCCGGTTTTTATGGTGGCTTCGGATGGCTTTACTGGATTGGAGTGGCGGTGTTTTGCGGTATGCTGATTTACCAGCATTCCATTGTAAAGGCAAACGATCTGCGCCGGGTAAACCTGGCGTTTATGACTGCCAATGGCATAGCCAGCGTGGTTTTCGCGGTATTCGTTATTTCTGATCTCATCTTAAACAGATAATATTTTGGCAAGGATCCTGGCAATCGATTATGGACTCAAGCGTACAGGCATCGCCGTTACTGATCCTTTGCAGATCATCGCCACCGGACTCACCACGATCGAAACACCGCAGCTTTTCAAATTTCTCAAAGAATATTTTAAACAGGAAGCGGTGGAGATGGTTATCATCGGCGAACCACGCAATCTGGATGACAGCGATACGCATGCAACCCCGTTGGTAAAGAAAGCAATCGAAAGATTTAAAAAGGAGTTTCCGGTATTACCCCTTGTGCCGGTCGACGAAAGTTTTACTTCCAAAATGGCGCGCCGCGCCATGGTAGAAATGGGAATGAAGAAAAAGCAACGGAGAGATAAGAAACTGGTGGATGAGATTGCTGCGACAATTATGTTGCAGACTTATATGGAGGAAAGGGATTTCTAGTTGAAAGTTAAAAGTTTGAAGTAGGAAGGAGAGATGTGGTTGGTTTAAAGTTGGTAGTTGAATGGGGCAGTGTTAAGAGGAGGCGCGACAAGCGGTGAGCCCGTAATGCCTCGGCTACGGCATGACCATTACTCAGGGTGGCACTTTCAACTTTCAACTTTCTTGCCCCTCCCCCTATCTTTGCACAAATTTTTCGATTATCATGATTCTACCAATTGTAGCATATGGCGCCCCGGTATTGAGAACAGTGGCCAAGGACATTGATGCAGATTATCCCGGACTGGCAGCCCTGATAGAAGATATGTGGGAGACAATGTATGCCAGTAACGGAGTGGGACTCGCCGCACCACAGATAAACCGCGATATTCGTCTGTTTGTGATGGACAGCGCGCAGATTTTTGCCAATCTGGACGAGGAGGACAAAGGACGATATCCCGATGATCCCGGAATAAAACTTGTCTTCATCAACGCATATGTAAAATCTTTTGGAGGCGAAGAATGGGCCTATAACGAAGGCTGTCTCAGCATTCCAAAAATCCGGGAAGACATCCACCGCCCCGAAGAAGTCACGCTCACTTATGTTGATGAAAACCTCCAGCCACAGGAGAAAACATTCAACGGAATCACCGCCCGCATCATTCAACACGAATATGATCATACCGAAGGCAAGCTGTTTATCGATTATCTCAAGCCGCTGAAGAGAAAACTCATGAAAGGCAAGCTCTCGGACATCACAAAAGGAAAAGTGAAAGTTGATTACAAAATGACCTTTCCGAAGTAGCACCCGGCCAATATTGGCTATTTTGCAGGTATGAAAGGATTTGGTTCAGGTATTTTTCTGATGTTGATCTGTTTTGCAGGGTTTAGCCAGAAAAAAGATTCAGTAGTTACCATAGGCAAAAAGGTAGTCACACTCAAAGAGGTGGTCGTAAGCAACAACCTCAATGTGCCCGGTTTTATAGACCGGATAAAAAACGACACCAGCTTTTACAAAGCTTTCCGCAATCTCAAAATACTTGGATATACTGCGCTCAATGATATCCGTATGCTCGACAAAAAAGAAAAGCAGGCGGCCACCCTCGAGAGCAAAACACAGCAGCACGTGAAAAACGGCTGTCGCAGTACAGAGATCATCAACGAAAAAACCACCGGCGATATCTATGATGCGCAGAAAAACTGGAATTATTATACCGGTGAGCTCTATGCAGGATTGTTTTTTGCCAAAGACACTGTCTGCGGTGAAACAAATATTGTGGGTGATGCGGAATTTCAGATAAAGGATAAGTCCGGCATCGCAAAACACAAGGAGCAATTGAAGATGCTTTTCTTCAATCCAGGTAAAAAAATTCCGGGCATTCCATTCATCGGCAACAAAATCGCTCTCTTCGACGACGAGGTTTCTGTACTGTATGACTTTGTAATTGATATGGCCGACTATGGCGGTCAGCTATGCTATGTCTTCACCATCAAAGCGAGGGAAGATCTTTCGCGCAGCGAGAAAAATGACATCGTAATAAACGAAATGACTACCTGGTTTAACAGCTCCAATATGGATATCGTTGCGCGCAATTATGATATCAGTTACGGAGCAGGTGTGTACGACTTTGACGTAAAGATGGAAGTGCAGATGGACAAGTTCGAAGACCTGCTGGTACCAAAACTCATCCGCTATACCGGCAACTGGCACGCGGTTTTCAAAAAGCGCGAGCGCGGCGTTTTTACTGCCACACTTTTTGATTTTAAGAGAGGTCAGTAATACTATCAGCCATTGTTGTTAACCCGCATCTGAATGGAGTTTACATAACCCCGCCATTTTTGTATGACGGCCGTCATATCAGAAGCCAGTTCACTTTCAAACATCACTTCTTTTCTTGTAGTGGGATGAGTAAAGCCGATTGTTTTGGCATGTAACGCATGACGGTTGCAGATCTCAAAACAATTGTCTACAAACTGTTTGTATTTATTGAAAACCGTTCCTTTTACTATTCTGTCTCCACCATACATATCGTCGTTGAACAGCGGATGACCCAGATGCTGCATATGTACACGAATCTGGTGCGTTCTGCCCGTCTCGAGTTTGCATGAGATCAGCGTTACATAACCGAAGCGCTCTATCACTTCGTAATGCGTCACGGCTTCTTTGCCATGATCACCATCGGGATATGCGGCAAACTGTTTTCTGTGTTTTATATTTCTGCCCACGTGCGCACGTACGGTTCCCTGGTCTTCTTTAACATCGCCCCAAACCAGGGCTATGTATTGGCGGTGGACTGTATGGTCGAAAAATTGTTTTGCAAGAGATGACACTGCCTTGTCGGTTTTTGCCAGGACGAGCAGTCCGGTGGTATTTTTATCTATTCTGTGCACCATGCCAAAGCGTGGCAGCATTTCTTCGCTCAGGTCCTTGTTTGCTTTGGTGAGATAGCCTGCAATGCCGTTGATAAGTGTGCCGGTAGGATTGCCTGACCCGGGGTGAACGACCATACCTGCAGGCTTGTTGATGATGATGATGTCATTGTCCTCAAAAACAATGTTGAGGTCCATGTCTTCAGGTATGATCTCATCGGTGCGGATTTCCTTGTCCGTGTATACGATGATTTCGTCGAGCGGTCTGATCTTATAATTTGGCTGTACCTGTTTGTTGTTTACGATGACCCGGCCTGCCTCGATGGACTTCTGCACCTTGTTACGGGTGGCATGTTCTATGCGCGCAACGAGAAATTTGTCGATCCGCATGGGTTCCTGGCCCTTGTCGACTATGATATTGAATCTTTCGAAGAGCTCTTCGGGTCCGTCCTGCTCCAGTAAATCTTCCTGCTCCTGTTCCCTGCTCATGGTTGAAATTTGTGCAAATATAGCTGATAGCCCGCGATGCCGTAAATTTGCAGATGATGCAACAGCTGCAGTTTACGGATTTGGGGGTACTGGATTATAAGTCGGCCTGGGATATTCAGGAGCAACTTTTGCAGAAAAATCTGCAGGCAAAATCTTTCGCTCGGGCACAGGAAGATGCTGGTGTTGTTGGCGTTTCGGCGGATACCATTCATAATCTTTTGTTTGTAGAACATCCGCCGGTCTATACTCTCGGCAAAAGTGGTAAAGCAGAGAATCTACTGATTTCTCAGGAAGAATGCATAGCGCGTGGCATTGAATATTACCCAATTAATCGCGGCGGCGACATTACATTTCACGGACTGGAACAATTGGTCGGTTATCCCATTCTTGATCTGGAAAAAATGTATACTGATATTGGTCGGTATCTCCGCAATATCGAGCAGGTGATCATTTTGTCGCTCGCCGATTTTGGCATTGCTTCCGGCCGTTCTGCAGGAGAAACAGGTGTTTGGATCGATGCGGGTGTGGTGGGTTCGGAAAGAAAAATATGCGCGATTGGGGTGAGGTGCAGCCGCTGGATCACCATGCATGGGTTTGCGCTCAATGTAAATACCGATCTCAGTTATTTTGACAATATCATTCCCTGTGGTATACGCGACAAGCAGGTTACATCGATGAAGAGGGAATTGGGCAGGGATGTGCCGATGGATGAAATAAAAACTTCGGTATTGAGGAATTTTGAAAAAGTGCTTGACCTGGAGTGTATATGAAAGATTCAGAGCAATCAATCAAATCGAAGTCAGGCTGCATCTCCTATACAGCAATTGTACTGCTGCTGATTTTAGGAGGAGTGCTTTTTGTTTTATGGT
>JACMLD010000341.1 GCA_014379785.1 Chitinophagaceae bacterium | reverse complement strand
GGAACGGGACTTGGGTTAACGATTTCGAAAAGCCTTGCGAAGCTGATGGGTGGCGATCTTACCGCTTCCAGCAGCAAAGGAAAAGGCAGTTGTTTTGCCCTGGTACTTGAAATCGGAGTCGCTAATGCGGAACCCGAGTGGAAACCAATTTCTAAACCACTGGGCAAAAAGATCCTTATCGTTGACGACAACAAAACAAACCGGACACTGATCCAGCAAACATTCGAATTATTGCAGATAGCATGTGACGTGCAGCCAGATGCTGCAGGTGCAATTGAGGCAATGAATCAGGCACATAAAAACGGCGCGGCCTATGATCTGATCATAACAGACAACCAGATGCCAGGTATGGATGGAATTTCCCTCGCAAAGGAAATCCGTTCAGGAAAAACATTGAACTCACCACCAATCGTGATGATGTTGTCATCGTTTGAAAAATCAATGTACAAGACCGAGGCCGAAAAAGCAGGCATAGAAAACTTTCTTTTCAAGCCCGTCCGTTTCCAGGATTTGCAGAAAACCGTGTTCGGCCTTTTCGGTCATGAGCAGGTAGCAGGAGACGAACGAAAGGCAGAGAAGGTGCCGGTCATCGATAAGTTCCGTTCGGCGGGCAGCATTCTGGTAGTGGAAGACGAGCCAATGAATATGATGCTGATTTCTGAGGTGCTGACAAAAATGGGATTTCAGGTGATAAAGGCCGGTAATGGCAGAGAAGCGCTCGATTTACTGGAGTCATCCAGGCCTTCGCTGATATTTATGGACGTGAACATGCCGGAAATGGATGGATTTACAGCCACCGCACTGATTCGCCAGATGCCCGGTTTTGCATCAAAACTGCCTATTATCGCTCTTACCGCCGATGCAATGAAAGAAGATCGGGAGAAATGTATCAATTCAGGAATGGACCACTATGTCTCCAAGCCTTTCCGGATAGAGGAAATCACGGATGTGTTGAAAAAATATCTGGCTTAAATACAACCAATCCGGCTTCGGATACATCAATAGATCTGTAAAAAAGCCGAAAAATCATGACAAAACAACCACCCTCACTTTTTGTCTGTATCCTGATGGATATTCTGGGTTATGCAACATATGCAATACCTTTTCTGGGAGAGTTCGGTGACGTACTCTGGGCGCCCATCAGTTCTATTATATTTTTTATGATGTTTGGTGGTTGGAAGGGTGCGCTGGGTGGAGCCTTTAACTTTGTAGAAGAAATTCTTCCCTTTACCGATTTCATTCCCACTTTTACGCTTACATGGTTTTTTAAATATGGCCGCAGCGGGAACAAAATCCACCTGAATCCATTTTCAGGACAGAACAAAGCGATATCCAATACCCTTAATCGTTAATATCTCAATCGATTCATCCTCTTTCAGGTAACTTCTCAGTTTTGTAATATATACATCGAGGTTTCTGCTGTTGAAGAAGGAATCGTTGCCCCAGAGCAGGTTCATGATTTCTTTTCGGTCTATTATCCCATCACGGTTTTCATATAAAAGTTTCAGCAATTCACCTTCGCGGTATGACAATTTTTTTTCTGCTCCTTTGAAAATGAGCACCTGCCTGTGAATATTGAAATGATACGCGCCGATCTCAATGGAGGCTGTTGAAGGAGCCGCTTTCTCGCCCTTTCTTTTCATGCAGTTTTCTATCCTTACAATCAATTCTTCCATACTGAATGGCTTACGGATATAATCGTTTGCGCCAATAGTAAACCCTTTCACCACATCTTCCGTCTGGGTTTTAGCAGTCACAAAAAGTATGGGCACCATTTCGTTTACAGATCTGATCTCTTCCGCAATTTCAAACCCGTCTTTATTCGGAAGCATCACATCCAATACACAAACATCCGGCTGAAAACTTTTGAACAATGCAAAAACTTTCTGACCATCACTTTCCATTGCTACATCGAAACCACGACTCTGGAGGCTTTCGCGGTCAATCTTGCCAAGAAATAATTCATCTTCAACGTACAAAACTTTTATGCTCATCGGTTGCGTGGAAATTTGATGATGAATTTACTGCCAATGCCTTCCTGGCTTTCTACTGAGATAGGGGCATCGTGACTTTGGACTACAAAGGCTACATAGCTCAATCCCAGTCCATATCCCTTTACATTATGCCGGTCTCCATCGGGCACCCTGAAAAATTTTTCGAAGATCCTTTCCTTGTAGGCGGCTGGTATCCCACTTCCAT
>JACMLD010000340.1 GCA_014379785.1 Chitinophagaceae bacterium | reverse complement strand
TGGCCCACAACCGTAGAAAAGTTCTGCGGTCTGTACTTTCGCGCTGATACAATGAATTTATCCATACAAGGCAAATTTACCAACCTTATCAATATCTTTAGCGTTGTAGAATTGTTTGTGGAAAGCTTGCCGCACACTAAAAAAATTATAAATGAGAAATGGTTTTGTCCTCCTTTTTGTCCTTGCAACGGCATTTTTTTCGTGTCAGAAAGAATTGAGTGTAGAGTTGCCAAATGGGCCGGTAGCACCGCCGGGTGACTCGTCGCTCCGGCTGTTTGAGATGTCATTCTGGTCGTATCTCGAGGTTGGCAACCGGGAAGACACGGGATTCTACAAATTTGAATATTACGATTCGGTTAAAACGATTCGTACTTTGGAAGGTATTGTCTACTCGGCAAATGATATTCGTTTTTACGATAATTATATGCAATTTAATAATGATGGATATGCCATCAGCGTAACAACTGATTACGACACCATTCCGACAGCAAACCGCTATAAAAGTATTTACAACAGAAATGCTGCAAACGAGTTAAATAAAGTGACCTATCAGGGAATGCCAGGTTCAATTGACACAATTACATATACGTACAGGAAAAGTGGTTCGAATACCATCGTGCGATTTGCAGATACCTCTTCAATGGGCACCAATGGATCGGACTACTTTGATCTGACCATTGGCCCTGCAGGCCGATTGATAAGAACTTCTTATCTCCCATATGGAATGTGGATAAACACAAGCTATGATTTTGTATATGAGTATGACCCGGCCGGAAATCTTGCCAAAATGATCAGCTATTATCCGACGGATACTACTGGTAACAAAACCTATGAAGTAACGACTGAAATGTATGAAAGAGATAACACTAAAAAACCTCTATCGGAATATTTTCGTCGATTTAGTGGAAAGGAGTTTCAGACCGGTATTATAGGGGATATGTCACCCGGCTTTCATTATGGTGGAATATCTGAACATGGTACACCAATAACGAAATTTACCAGCACCACAAGATCTTATGAGAATGGTCTGCTGAAGTCCACAACGACTATTCCATATGTTTATCAGAATACATACGATCCACAGGGTAACCTCATACAAATATATAAGTACGAAAATGGAGTTATCGTTGAGCGCGTTTACCTCAAATACAAAAAGTACAAAAACTAAGCAAGCATCGGATGTCTCTTGAATTCTTTCTCCCTATCAAATAGAAAACGATAAGTGGTTAACTGCCTGCTCCTGAATGTCTCTCCCAGGCTCTCCGCAATATTTAGCATCTTGGGATTGAAATCGCCAATCCACTGCATTTCATAGTCGAGATAGGATGTCTGTGGCTGTATGATCTTAGCAGATTCCACCACCATAAAGGCATCGATTCCCATTCCCTGAAATTCCGGAACCACGCCGAACACCACTCCGTTAAACTTTGTATTGGCCATTGTTTTCTGCAGCCATAAAAACTTCAGCTTCTGCAGCAGTCCAAACTTACCGTTGAGGTGTTTGAAGTACTGGTTAAGATCCGGGATATTTACAAACATCGCGATCGGCTCTTCTTTGTGGTAGGCAAACCAGATCACTTTTTCATCCATCACCGGTTTCATCTTGTTGAAAGTAGTGACCACCTGTGATTTCTTCAGCTCTTTTAATCCCCCATGCCCGGCCCAGGCCTTATTGTAGATGGTTGTAAAATCCTGGGCGAATTTATCGAGCTGGTTTTTTCTGATATGGGTGGCACTGAAATCCGGGTTCCCTTCATACACCGCATGGCGGTCGTACATTTTTTTTGTCAGCTTCTTTTTTGCATCGAGCCCAAAACATATCTGGTGAAAAAACGGTTGAAACCCGTAGGTTTCAAACAATTTCTGATAGTAGGGGGGATTGTAATTCATGCAATACAACGGTTCCTGAAAGCCTTCTACCACCAGTCCCCACCACCTGTCCCTTTCTCCGAAATTGATGGGCCCATCCATGGCCTGCATGCCTTTTTCCTGCAGCCAGTTTCTTGCAGTATCAAAAAGCAGATTAGCTGCCTGCTGATCGTCGGTGCAGTCAAAAAAACCACAGCCGCCTACCTGGACATCATCGCCCTTGTTTTTATATTTTTTGTTTACAAAGGCCGCAATCCGCCCGATCAGACCGCCGTTTCCATCTTTCAGAATCCAGCGAATGACCTCCCCGTGCCGGAAAGTCTTGTTTTTTTTCTCTTCAAAAACTTCATTTACGTCTTTGTCGAGCGGCCTGATATAATTCGGATTACCCTTGTTTAGAAGTATATTGACTTTCAGAAACTCTTTTCCTTCTTCCGGAGTCCTTACAACAGTAAGCTGCATACGATAGCTGATATTTTGGGTGGAATGGAATTTGTAAATTTGAATGTGGCAAATGTAGCCGTTAACAATTCAAACTCAAAGTTATGAGCAACAGTAAATTCATTACAGGACTTTTTATCGGTGCAGCAGTTGGCGCAGCCATCGCAGTACTTTGCAACAGCGACAAGGGAAAAGAAATACTTACCAATGTCAAGGATTTCGCCTCTAAAGCCGGCGACAATATCAAGGATGTCGCCTCTAAGCTAAAAGACGAATTCGGCGGAAAAGCGGAAGAAGCCAAAAAATATGGTGAAAATTTTGCACAGAACTCGAATGTTTAAACCAAAGCCGGTATGGAACAGGAAAAACCCGTAGAACAGCCTCATTTCTTCAAAGACCTTCATGATCTGGTTCAGCAATATATTGCCGATCGTCTCCTGATGATCAAACTCCAGATGGCGGAAAAGTCGGCAAGAGTAGTGTCGCTGGTCTTTACAGGCTTTGGCATTGCCCTGCTTTCGTTTTTTGTATTGCTTTTCCTTGGACTGATGGGAGGCTACTATTTTACGCAGCTCACCGATAGCCATGTGGCAGGTTTCGGCATCATGGCCGGCATTTTTTTACTGCTTGCCCTGATAATGATCGCCCTGCGAAAAAAAGTGATATCGAAATTTATCTCCGACATGGTGATAAGAATTTTCTTTGATCAAACCGCTGAAGACGACGACGATGAAATCAAAAAATGACCTCTCGCACATCAATTCTCTTGATGATCTGCTGGATGAGCAAAGAAGACTCCGTATGCGAATCCGTTTCCAGGAAAATCAGCTAAGGGAATCGCTACAGCAAATTCCGGGCGAACTCGTTTATACCGGAGTCAATTCGATTGTGCCTGCATTTCTATCAGGGAAGCTGGTGACTTCATTGCTAAATCTCGTCAGGAACCTTATCCACAGGGCCTTTTCGAACGATGAAAGCAAGTACAAGAACCGGGCGATTTTCAGATCGCTCAAAAGCGTTGGCCTTTTCTCTGTTCTCCGGCTTGCGTATAAGTTTTTTATAAAGAGAAAGGGCCTTTAGGGGCCCTTTTCTTTTAATCTTTTTTTTCTTTTTTCTTATCTGGCATCGAGGAATATTGCTTCCGGAAGAGTGGTCACGGTTGTGGTCACGGTCGGAGCTACGTTTCCATTGTCGGCCAGCTTGAAGACGAGTATTCTTTTATTGGCTTTCTCTGCCACATAGATAAGTCCCTTGTTTGCCCTGTCGTCAAATGCAATATCAACCGGGTTGCC
>JACMLD010000339.1 GCA_014379785.1 Chitinophagaceae bacterium | reverse complement strand
GCTTTTTTTGAAACCAATAAGGGAAATTATTATGCATCATCCGGTATTGGTGCCGCATATGTTGCCATGATCAACCACCTTACAAAAAAACTGCAATTAAATTGGGGATTGAGGCTGGAATCTGCAAACCAGACTTCTTCAACCGTCCAATACGAATATGCGCCCGGGTATCGCAATCCTCAGCTTTTTACCATTGATGACAATACAAAACAGGTGCAGTTTAATTTGCTCCCTTCCGCCACGCTGGATTATCACTTTGCAAAGTGGATCGCCTTTGGCGTTTCATACGCCCGTACTGTCAGCCGGCCAATGTTGCAGGAGATGAATGCATACAGGTACTACGATGCCGAAAATTTCATGGTGAAAGGAGGGAATACTTTTCTTGGAGCAGCGCTCATCAATAATCTGAATGTGAATCTGAATATTTTGCAGGGGAAGTCGGGATATTTTAATCTGACCGGATTTTATAAAGACATTGATCAGCCAATTGAAGAGGTATTATCAGGTTATTCTTCAGGCATTTTGCTGAGTACTCCTTATAATATGCCAAAAGCGAAGATTTCTGGTGTGAGTTCGTCTTTAAGACTTTCTCTGGCACCGGCATCGCGCAAAATATTTTTGTCTTCTGTCTCAGTGGTCGCATCTGCTACTTTCACCAATTCAGAGGTGGATGCTGGTCCCCTTAGAAGTTCAGTAATCTCGCAAACGGCGTCTCACACGCTGAGCGGCACACCATATTATATGTATTCTGCGGGGCTGGTTGTGCAGGACAAGCGTTTTCCTGAGCTGTCTGTGATTTATAATCACACCGGCGACTATATCAGTATGGTTGGTTCCGGTGCAATTATCGAGATGCCGGGTGCAAAGCCAGTTTCCACAATTGCCGATTATCGGGTAAAAGACCGTGGCCAGCTCAATGTACAGATTGCGCAGTCCTTTCTTAAAATGCGGATGCAGCTGATAGCCGGTGTTTCAAATCTCCTGAATGAATCATTTATAAGATATCAGGATTTGAATGGAAATGGCAAATTTGACTCGCCACTGATACTTTCCTCCGGCAACCCGGCTGGGAGCTACATCAGCGGGACAGACAATACCGTATCAAGAATAAAAGCTCAGCCCTTATATTATTTCAGATTATCCTATTCTTTTCAATCAAACAAATAGCAAAGTGCATATAAATTCAAATCACCGGATTTTCTTTCTGATTGCCTTTCCAATCTTTGTAATCTCAGGTTGCAGAAAAGACGAGAACGTAAAGTCGGCGGCAGTAAAGCCAGAGAAGAGAATCATCGAATTCTTTGGCAGCAACAACAGCGTGAATCGCCCGGCTGTTATAAAGCTTTCTAAAGACACAGTCTATATTCTTGATAGTGACATCACGCGTGAGTCTGGTGAGCAATTGATCATTGAGCAGGGAACGGTTATTAAAGCCGGAGAGCGTAATCCTTCAAACCCGGGCAGTGCAGATCCCGGACGGGGAAGTCTGACAATCAGGCCTGGCGGGGTGCTGATTGCAAATGGCACCGAGGCGGAACCGATCATATTTACCAGTAACACCATGGCCGGATCCCAGCGCATCAACTGGGGTGGAGTGATCATTGAGGGAAAAGCGCCAAACAATGATCGGACAGCAACGGGTGTGCCCACGGATTTTTCCTGCAGCATCAGATTTTTGCGGGTGGAGTTTGCAGCATTAACACTGCGCAGCGTTGGCAATACCAGCCTGGTCGAGAATGTGATGGTCAGCTATACCGATAAAAATGGTATATCTGCCTTCAATATTTCCGGTGGCACATTTAACGCGAAAAATCTGGTGTCTTTTGCATGCAGCGGTCCCGCGGATTATTACATTACCAACGGATATACCGGCAAGCTGCAACACTTGCTCGCAATGCGCCATCCCTTTTTTGGAAATATGGGCTCACAACCTCAAAGGGCACTTGCTTCCTTATTCATAGAAAACAATCCTTCGAACCCCGTTAATGCAAGACCTTTTACTTTTCCTCAGATATCAAATCTCACTGCCGTAGGTCCAAATGGTCAAAACGGATCTGTCTCATCTTATGCAGACACCAATATCCGTGTGGCTTCGATTGTTACCACCAATAGCACCTGTTTCAGTATCAGGAATTCTGTTTTCCTCGGATTTCCCGCAAAGGCATGGATACTCGATGATGTGAATACCGCCCTCGCAATAGTAGACAGCCGTTCGGTCATGTCATATTCATACTTCCACTCTCTTGATACTTCGAAAACGCTTTTTCTTGCACAAGGGGTTTACCCGCCCTTTGGATCATCGGATTTTAAGGGCTATGTGCTGTCACCGGCTTTTAACAATAAACTCCTGCCGCAAATTCAGTCGTTGTTATTGCCAGACATATTTGTATACAACAAGCCGGCGTTTTTACCTGGCGTTGGCTCGCCACTACTAACCGGAGCAAATTTCTCCGGAGATTTCTCGGCTGCTTTCTATGATAAAGTCTCTCATGTTGGCGCTTTTGGCAGTCAGAGCTGGACGAATGGGTGGACGAATTTTACACCGCTTAAGACAAACTATAATTTTTCTCTGTAATGCACACAGTAAAACAAATAATCGCAGCAATTTTCGTTCTGTTTATTTCTTCTGCAGTACTCGGCCAGAGCAATGCTACCGGTCGCCTATCGGGAAAGGTCATAGACAGCGCTACCACTCAGACACTGGCAGGGGTGAGCATTGCACAAAAAGGTTCTACGAGGGGAATCGCTTCTATATCTGATGGTTCTTATTTTCTAACCCTTCCTCCAGGAAATTACACAATAAGGTTCTCATACAGTGGCTATGCTACCAAGGAAATATCGGGCATCGTCATAAAAAAGGGAGAAACAGCTTTTCTGGACATTGCCCTTGCACAAAAAGAGGACACACTGACCGGAGTGGTAGTAACTGCCACCAGGAGCCGTGAGGCTCAGTCTGCTGTATACAACAGGCAAAAAATAAGCGCTGCTGCGTCGGATGGCATTTCTCAGGAGTTAATCAGCAAAACACCCGATATAGACGGGGCGCAG
>JACMLD010000338.1 GCA_014379785.1 Chitinophagaceae bacterium | reverse complement strand
CCACGTAAAATTTAGGTTTGGATTGATGCTCTGACCTTCAGTTCTTACCGCCCGGCGGCTTGACCTGGTCATGATCATAAACCGGTTCATGTTGAGAAAAGTATTGCCGCTCCGGTTGTTGAAATTGTTCTGATTGTATTGCAGCAGAATGTTGAATGCATTTTGTTTATTCAGTTCATAGTCCAGGTTAAACCGCGCATTCGGTCTTGTGCTTGTATTGCGGTACTGAGAAGTAGTGTTAAAATAATTGGTGGAGTCCGCATAAACATTTTCTCTTTTCGAGTAGCCTTCACCGTTAAAGATATTATAGCCGCTGCCGAGGGTCAGATTGAGAGCCAGCTTATTTTTCCGGTAATTGAAATTTCCGCTGATGCCGTACTCTCCGCGCGTGCCGGCCGTTAGATTGATCCTGCCACCCATGCCTACCTTGCCTTTACGGGTTACAATGTTTATGACACCCCCCTGTTCATTCGCATATTGTGGCGGCGGGTTCGTGAGTACCTCAATTTTTTCGATCGAACTACCGGGCAGGGATTCGAGCAGGTCCTGCAACTGCTGTACATTGAGCTCGACCGGCTTGTCATCTATCAGAATTTTCGGTTCCTTTCCCCTGACCAGCACCTTGCCATTCGGGTCTGTAGTAACCAGCGGTACATTTTTGAGCAGATCGCTCGCGCTGCTGCCTGCACTGAGTGCTGATTCTGCCGCATTGAATGTTATATTTCCATCGCGGCTCTGAATCAGCGGTTTTTCCGCATAGACGATTACTTCATTTAATTCTGCTGCAGCCGCCGGGTGAAGCAGAATATCGTTGAGGTTGAAATCGAACCTTTCCATTCTAACCTGAATGCTGTCGATTTTAAGCGGCTGGAAGCCGATGGAAGAAATTTTTAGGCGGTAAACCGCAAATACAAGCTGGGTAAACTGGAAATTTCCGTCTTTATCAGTGGTGGTTGTTTTTACCGCTGAATTGCTGTCTGCCAGATTTACCAGCTCAATGGTCGCCGCAGCAACGGCTTTGCTCTTTTCATCCAGTAAATTGCCGGTAATGATACCAGGAGCCTGCCCCTGCGGAAGCGCAGAAAACGACGCAAAAAATAGAAATATTAAGAGGAGCGGTAGAAGTCTTTTCAAATCAGTTGCTAAAAGCCAAAGATATAGAAACAGAGGCAAGGCTGAAAGCCGGTTATCACAATGACATTGTGTCAGAAATTCTGTATTTTTGCAGCCCAAAGATTTGGACTTATGATTGATTTGTTGAATAACAAGGTGCATGATGAACTGCGGCAGGGAGAAGCTTTTGCACCATTTACGGAGGACCCGAATGCCTACCGAAAGCGCTTTTATATAGAGAGTTATGGTTGTCAGATGAATTTTGCTGACAGCGAGATTGTCGCTTCTATATTGCAGGACAGTGGCTTTGGCGCCACCCGCAATTCTGAAGAAGCCGATCTGATATTTCTCAATACCTGCTCCATTCGCGAAAAGGCGGAACAGACGATCCGGAAACGCCTGACGGAATTTCGCAAACAGAAGATCGCGAAGCCGGGCACCCTCGTTGGCGTGTTGGGCTGTATGGCAGAAAGGCTGAAGTCCAAGCTCCTGGAAGAAGAGAAACTGGTCGATATGGTGGTAGGACCCGATGCTTACCGATCACTGCCCGCACTCATAGAAGAGGCAGAAGGCGGACAAAAAGCAGTGAATGTTTTACTGAGCCGCGACGAAACCTACGCTGATATCTCGCCGGTTCGCCTGGAAAGCAACGGTATCAACGGATATGTCAGCATCATGCGCGGCTGCAACAATATGTGCAGTTTTTGCGTGGTGCCATTTACCAGGGGACGCGAGAGAAGTCGCGACGCGGTGTCGATAGTCAACGAGTGCCGCGACCTGTTTGAACGTGGATTCCGGGATCTTACCTTGCTGGGACAGAATGTGGACAGCTACTACTGGCATGATGAGGTGAACAACGAAACCGTGACTTTTGCCGGTCTGCTCGAATTGACAGCAATGATCTCTCCCCTGCTCCGAATCCGGTTTAGCACCTCACATCCCAAAGACATTACCGACGACGTTTTGCACACGATGGCGAAGCATGACAATATATGCAAGTACATCCACCTTCCCGTTCAGAGCGGAAGCACGAGAATTCTTCAGCTGATGAACCGGACCTACACCCGCGAATGGTACCTGGCCAAAGTGGACAGAATCCGGCAGATACTACCAGGATGCGGTATCAGCAGTGATTTCATCGCAGGGTTCTGTACAGAGACCGAAGAAGACCACCAGGATACGCTTTCGCTGATGGAATACAGTCAGTATGATCTCAGCTATATGTTTTTTTACAGCGAGCGGCCAGGCACGCTTGCCCACAGACGTTATAAAGACGATGTGCCGATGGACATCAAGAAAAGAAGACTGCAGGAAATAGTTGCTCTGCAAAACAAACTTTCCCTCGACAGCAATCGACGTGATCTTGGAAAAACATTTCGCGTGCTTATCGAAGGCGACAGCAAAAGAAGTCCGCACGACTGGATGGCAAGAACCGGAGAAAATAAAGTGATAGTTTTCTCAAAAAAAGGCAGTTCACTCAACAAAGGTGATTACGCAGACGTAACAGTGACGGATTGCACAAAGGCAACGATGATCGGAACAATTATTTAAAATTTGGAAATGGAATTGCAAAGCATAAAAAACCGGTTTGGAATTATAGGAAACGCACCGGCGCTCAATCACGCCCTGAATGTGGCAGTACAGGTGGCAAATACAGATTTGAGTGTATTGATCAATGGAGAAAGTGGTGTTGGTAAAGAAGTTTTTTCCCAGATCATTCACGCCCTGAGCGGCAGAAAACACAATCCTTTTATTGCAGTCAACTGCGGAGCGATACCCGAAGGGACGATTGATTCGGAATTGTTTGGCCACGAAAAAGGATCATTCACAGGCGCCCTGGACAGCAGAAAAGGATATTTCGAAACTGTAAATGGCGGCACTATATTTCTCGATGAAATTGGAGAGATGCCATTGGGCACGCAGGCAAGATTGCTGCGCGTTTTGGAAAGCGGCGAATTCATCCGCGTCGGCAGCAGTAAGGTGCAGAAGACGGATGTGCGTGTGATCGCCGCAACCAATAAGGAGTTGCTCGAGTTTACGCAGAATGGAAAATTTCGTGAGGACTTGTATTACAGGTTGAATACTGTTCCGATTCGCGTGCCGGCCCTCCGCGACCGCAAAGACGATATCATTTATCTGTTCAGAAAGTTTGTTGTTGACTTCGCTGAGCGTTATAAGACCACTCCGGTACAGTTGGATGAGGACGCAAAAAATTCGTTAATAAGCTACAGCTGGCCCGGTAATGTGCGCGAATTGAAGAACATTGCGGAGCAGCTTTCTGTATTGTCGCAGGAAAAACTGATCAACGGTCACGAGTTTTCAAAGTTTCTGCCCGACCAGACAAAGAGCCGCCTGCCGGTTCTTGCAGCCGGACATGGAAATGCCTGGTCGAACAACGCAGAGTTTTCAAGTGAGCGCGACATACTGTACAAGCTTTTCTTTGACATGAAAAAAGATGTTACTGAACTGAAAAAAATGTTTGTCGAAATTCTGCAGAATCCGTCGATTGCACCATCGGCAGCGCAATATGCCAACGAATCGCTGATGAGAGACTATCCATCCGTCAACGAATTGCAGAATCCGATGAAACAACCGGCCATCATCCCTTCTATTCCACAGCAGAACAACGGCCAGCCTGTACTGCTTGCACACGATGATATTCACCATCACGAAGAAGTGGAAGAGTCGCTGAATATAATGGATAAGGAAAAAGAGCTCATCATCAAAGCGTTGAAAAAACACCGCGGGAAAAGAAAGGATGCTTCACTGGATTTGGGCATCAGCGAAAGAACGCTTTATCGCAAATTGAAAGAATATGATATTGAAGAATAATATAAAAAGTATGAATCGTTTTTTATTCATTGGAACCCTTATTTTTTTACTTGGTGCGCCGGGCTGCTTCCGGTATTCACTGAAAGATGTAAGTATCCCGCCGGAAGTAAAAACGATCAGGGTGTCTTATCTCGATAACAAGTCAACCTACATCAATCCGCAACTGAGTCCGCAGTTGACCGACAGGCTGCGCCAGAAAATAAATAACCAGACAAGGCTCACACAGATCCAGGGAGACGATGCGCATTATGATATCACAGGCTATATCTCCGGATATAATTTTACTACAGCGGGTATATCCGATAACAGATCGGCAACCAACCGTCTGACGGTCACCGTGCACATCAAAGTGTTGAACCGTCTGGATGAAAAGAAAAATATAGAAGCGGATGTATCCAGGAGTTTTGATTTTGACGCCAATATCAGTATCACCCAGGCAGAATCTCAGTTGAGCGAGACCATTCTGAAAAATCTTTCGGATGAAATTTTTAACCGCATTTTTTCCAACTGGTAATTTGCCACTATCTTGCTTTTGATGAATGCACCTTTCCAAAATATTGTTCAACATCTTTTTCATCAGCCTTCATTGCATTCGGTGACGGTGGATGAATTGCAGCGGATGGCCAGTCGTCATCCGACTTTTGCGGCTGCACAGTTTCTTTTGCTAAAAAAGCTGCAGGAAACAAATGATCCCGGATTTGGGCAGCAGCTGCAGAAGACGGTGTTGTATTTTCAGAATCCGCTATGGCTTCAATATTTATTGCAGCCCTCTCCTGTGCATGTTGAACCCGAATTGCGAAAAAATACTGTTGTCAGCGAGGCCAGTGCATTTGACGATTCCGACGAGGAAGAATTGGTAGCCATAGAGGAAGCAGAAGATCAGGAAGTGGTTGCTGAACCTGCGATTGAAGAGGCTGAAACAGAATCAGACGAAGAAGAAATGATTGCGATAGAAGAAGCAGCCGATCAGGAGCCTGACGTTGATCCTGGCGCATCGGAAGAAGAAGTGATTATTGTGCCCGACCTGCCACTCGAAGTGGCAGAGGGCAGGGAGCCGATTTACGACCAGGAACCCGGGCATGAGCCCACCATAGAATATGAAACGCCACAGGCGATGCAATCTGAGCGCGCCTGGGAAGAGGAAAAAGGTGATGAGCCGCAGGTCGATGCCACGGAAAAGCCTGAACAGTCTAACGGAGACGACGCCGAAATTCCCTGGAAGATTACGGATCAGAGCGCCAAAACAGAGGTTTTGTTTGAGCCATTTCACACGGTAGACTATTTTGCCTCACAGGGTATCAAAACCGACAAGCAGGAAGATAATCCGCAGGACAGGCTTGGAAAACAGCTGAAAAGCTTCACAGGCTGGCTGAAAAGCATGAAAAAGCTGCCCCATGCTTCGGTAGAGCGTTTGTTG
>JACMLD010000337.1 GCA_014379785.1 Chitinophagaceae bacterium | reverse complement strand
CGAACTATACAAGAGGCGGTTCTGCCGCAAAATCAAACTTTAATCAAAATGTGGTTCGCGGACTCAAGGCCAGGGTTGCACTGACTCAGGGCAACTGGGATCTTGCCGCTACAAATGCGGTTGCCGCAAGAGCTGGATTTCCACTGATGTCAAATGCTGATTACCTTACAGGTTTTAATAATACCGCGAATGTGGAATGGATATGGGGAAGCAGACAGATTGATGATCATAACACGTTCTTCTTTTCCTACTTTGCATATATCTCTGCGAACTTCAACTCTACTGTTATAAGAACTCAGCCAAGAGCAATCAACGCTAATCTCTTTAACGCGCTATCTGCAACAGATATCAGGAAAAGTGTTTTTGATTTGACTGGGGCTACTGTACCCGTACCTCCGGGTGGTGCAAGGGTTGCTTATCAGAATAAAAAGTTCCTTGCAAAAAGCGCTGACCTGAGCATGGGTGATGTGCCGTATATGCGCGCTGCAGAAATGTATTTCATAGAGGCAGAAGCAAGGGCAAGACAAGGTGGCCAGGAACCTGCAGCCCGAACAGCCTTGTTTACGGTCATGAAAAATCGCGACCCGAACTATGTGCTTTCTGTTAATACAGGCCAGGCACTTATTGATGAGATCATGTTGAACAGAAGAGCAGAATTCTGGGGTGAAGGTTTCCGTTTCACTGATTTGAAACGTCTGAACCTTCCAATGTCAAGAGCCGGCATTCCAAACCATGTTCCGGCTGTTATTGGAATCACTACAGTTCCTGCCGGTGATAAACTCTGGGAATGGCTTTTCCCGCAGGACGAAATCAACGCCAACAAAGCGATTGTTCAGAATCCTCTCTAACAAGAAAACCTACCAATAAAAAAACCCTCTCAAATCGAGAGGGTTTTTTCTTATGCGAATTTTTTTTACGGCAACACTTCTTTCAACTTCGCCTGCAAAGCCTCGCCTCTCAAACTTTCTGCAATCACCTTTCCCTGGGGATCCACCAGCAGGTTAAACGGAATACCGTCGAACTTAAATATTTCAACAGACTTGCTTTGCCAGTAAGCCAAATCACTTATCTGCGTCCACATCAGCTTGTCATCTCCCACCGCCTTCAGCCACTCCGACTTCTCTTTATCAAGAGACACACCAAGAATGGTAAAATTTCTGTCCTTGAACTGGTTATATGCTGTAACAACAGCCGGATTCTCAGCCCTGCACGGACCACACCAGCTCGCCCAGAAATCAATTAAAACAAATTTGCCACGAAAAGAAGAAATTGAAACAGGCTTCCCATTCATATCTGGCATAGTCATATCCGGTACCTGCTTGCCAACCCAGGCATCTGAACCCGGACGACGACCAAGATCTGATTGCTGGGCCTGCTGCTGATCATACATTTTCTTTAGCTGGCCCAAAGCCTGGTGGTTTGGAAATTTCTCCAGCACCTTGCCCAGCATGATCTCAAATTCATTTTTTTGAAATGAACGCGAGCTCATTCCCAAAGCAAAAAGACTGACAGCCGCACTCTTGCTGCCATTGATAGAGGTAGTAATGAAATCGTTCAACGCAGCAATTGATTGATTTTTGCGGTTCGTGGCGTCTATCAGAGAGCTGTCAGTGCCGCCCAATTGCTTTATACTGTCGATCTCCGCAAATACTTTGTTGACCACGTCGCTTCTGTCCACATACTTCTGAATAAAACCCTTGAGCTCACTGGTAGCCGCTGATCCACTCACCTTATATTCATTATCTCTTTTTGCAAGATCGATTTCAATGTTTACAGAAGAAGCATCGTTGATAACGAGATACGATGGACCGTTTTCAATAACCACCTGGTAGATGGTTTCTTCCTTGCCATTGCCCGTGAGTTTGATGCTTCCCGAATTTCCTTTCAGATCCGCCGAATCCAGCATTACTGGTCTCACGTCTCCGCCTGAAGGAATTTCTTCCAGCATAATATGCGGCGTTTTTACGGCAGACACCGAATCGTACAGTCCGGTGGCAGGATCAATGGCAGCCCATTTATCCGCGTTTTTCCAGCTGACGTTTACTTCAAAGGAATCGGTCTCTTTTTTATCGCATGCCTGGCCAAGCATTACAATCATTAACAATGAAAAGCCAACTCTGAGCATATTTATTTTCATAAGATCATTTTATCAGTGATTCAGTTTCTCATTCAAAAGCTCGGTGGTAATCCTGGGATCAGCCTTTCCCTTCGAAACCTTTTTTACCTCTCCCATAAAAAGTCCGATCAGTCCTTTCTTTCCTTTTTTATATTCGGCCACCTTTTCAGGCATTTTAGCAAGTACCTCATCCACCCATTTCGATACCTCATCTGAACCCGCGTCCTGCAAAAGATTCAACTCAATGGCAAGTTCCATGGGTTCTTTCGTTGGTTCTTCGATCATTTTCGACAACAAAGCCGAAGTGGCTGTGGAAAAGCTCAGCTTTCCATTTTCTACCATATCGATTGCAGCGGCAAGCCGCGCAGGATTTACCGGAAACGATGAAATCGGTTTCGCCATTTCATTCATCCAGGATTTCACCGGGCCCAGCAGCCAGTTTGCTGCAGATTTGTAGTGTGTCGTATGAATTGTCAAACTCCCGAAATATTCTATCAAACCCTTGTCCTCACTGATCACCCTTGCATCGTATTCGCTCAATTGCATGGCTGACCTGTATTTTTCGATTAGCTGCTCGGGCAAGGCAGGCATTGCATCCATGATTTTCTGAAGCTGCTCATCGGTCACAATAAATGGCGGGAGATCAGGATCCGGAAAGTATCTGTAGTCATTGGCTTCTTCCTTTGTCCTCAATGCAAAAGTGGTGTCATTGTCGGCGTTAAAGCTTCGGGTCTGCTGAATGATCTTTTCTCCGGCTTCAACCAGGTCGATCATTCTCTTCACTTCAAATTCGATTGCCTTCTTTACGTTCCGGATCGAATTCAGATTCTTCACTTCGACCTTTGTGCCGAGTGTTTTTTCGCCTTTGAGGCGGATAGATATATTGGCGTCGCAGCGAAGACTGCCCTCTTCCATGTTTCCATCACAGACATCCAGGTGTCTGACAAGCTTCCGGATTTCGGTCACATATGCAAACGCCTCTTCGGCACTGCTGAGATCAGGTTCGGTCACAATCTCGATCAGGGGAACACCTGCGCGATTATAATCCACGCAGGTAAATTTATCATCGATGTCGTGAATGCTCTTGCCGGCATCTTCTTCCAGATGTATCCGGTTCAGCTGCACTTTTTTATCGCCGGCAGTCGTTTTGATGGGCACAAAGCCCCCTTTGCAGATGGGTGTTGTATGTTGCGATACCTGGTATCCTTTCGGCAGATCTGGATAGAAATAATTCTTTCGGGCAAAATAATTGGTGCGCTCGATTTCGCAATGGCAGGCAAATCCCATCCTGATGGCAAGCTCCACTGCTTTTCGGTTCAGCTTTGGCAGCGTACCCGGATAAGCAAGCGTGATCTCGCTGATATGAGTATTGGCCTCTGCACCAAAAGAGGCGGAGTCGCCGCAAAAAAGCTTGGTCTTTGTAAGCAACTGTGCATGCACCTCCAGCCCTATGACCGTTTCGTACTTATCGTAATCAATGATTGACATAAATTCTATCACCTTCAGACACAAAAATACCGTTAAAGACCCATTTTTTACCGGGAGAAATGGGCCGCTCATAGAAAAGCCCCGATTCCTCGTCAGACAACGAAGAACCAGGGCCCGTTCATGGCTATTATCTTAAGTCAGATCAAAGACTTGCGGTCTTCAGTTTCTTTGGAATTTTCACGGCCAGATCCTGCGACTTTCCATCGCGGTTTAACTTCACTGTGAAAGCGTTTTTGTCCATTCCCACACGGGTCAGCTGACGGAGATCATCCACATTCTTTACGTCTGAGCCATCAATCTGCATGATTATATCTCCTTCTAGGATACCCGCTTTTTCTGCGATCGACTCATCGTCTACGTCAAGCACTTTAACGCCTTTGTCATCTTCTGTTTCCTGTGCCTTGATGCCAAGTCTCTTGCCACCGAAGCTATAATTGTATACGCCGTTCAAACCTTCGCCAAAATTCATGGCAATATTCGAGCGCTCCTGGAGAGTGGCAGTGAGTTTCTGGTCCTTGCCGTCACGTGTAACCGTTACCGTTACCTTGTCACCTGCTTTCTTTTTTGAAATGGCTTCACTCAGATCTGAAGGTTCTTCGATTTTCGCGTCATTTACCGCTTTGATTACGTCGTCTGTTTTGATACCTGCCTTTTCCGCAGCGCTTTCTTTGCTTACGGTATTGACTTTCACTCCGTTTGTTGTTTTGGTTGTTGTTACGCCGAGAACCGCACGATTCGAGCTGAATGCATCGCTAAGATGGAGGTCGTAACTGTAAGGATCCTCCAAAGTCCTGAACATCGTTGGCGAAGATGTTCCTGTTATACGCGCAGTAGTCATTCTCTTTCTCTTCACAATACTCACATCATCGTCATTGTAGTCAGCTATCGCCTTTCCATTGACTTTTACCTCTCCGCCAATGATCTCGATCACAAGTTTCGCATCCTTATCCGTTTTTTTTCGGATGATGATGTCATCGCCTGTAATTGATTTCTCTTTCTCCTGTGCAAAGGCTCCTGTCATCGCGATTGAACAAAGCGCAAT
>JACMLD010000336.1 GCA_014379785.1 Chitinophagaceae bacterium | reverse complement strand
CGCCGGTTTATTTTCGTCGACCTCATATATGGATGCAGTCTTTACAAATGGACATTTAGCTGTTGGTACAGAAAATAAATCTATCCGTGGCAACCAGGTGGAGTCTGTCCCACATTGGATCAGCAGAAATGGTGTTGATGTTTTTTACCAGGGTTTCAGTTGCACGATATTGTATAGTTACACCGGCAAATCGTTTTCTGATGCCTTAAATACAGTGGACCCTCCTCCGACCGGTGCCAGAGGTATTACACCCGAATATGGTGTCTGGGATTTCAATGCATCGATGCCCATAAACGGCTTTTTAAATATCAGAGCAGGGGTAGGAAATATTTTTGATCTGAAATATTTTACAAAGAGACCGGTTATTTATCCAGGACCTGGAATATGGCCGAGTGATGGGAGAAATTTTTATGTGACTGTGGGATTGAAGATTTGATTTCACCCCTAACTTATTGGAGATTAATACATAAAATCCCTGTGATCTTTTATTAGTATTTGCTAAAGAATTTAGTAAGTTTGCTTTACGAACAAACGGGATGACGCAGCAGAAAGCAGATATTATTGAAAGATTAAAAAGAGAAATTCTTCCTCTGCAGGGGTATCGATCTGCTTTAAAATCTGGTTTATCGGATATGGGTTTCGGGCCTTTCAATGGCGCTTTTCCTGATGGGAAATTTCCTTTGGGATCGATACATGAATTCATTGCCTGCAATACGGAAAATGCCACTGCTGCATCCGGATTTATTGCAGCCATTGTAGGTTCGCTCATGAATAAATCCGGTGCAGCGATTTGGATAGGATCACAGCTGACCATTTTTCCTCCGGCGCTGAAAAGTTTCGGAATTGAGCCAGAGAATATCATATTTATTGATCTGCAAAATCAGAAAGACATTTTATGGACCATAGAAGAAGCACTAAAATGTGATGGATTATCTGCTGTTATAGGTGAGCTGCCGGAACTGAGTTTTACAGGCTCTAGGAGATTACAGCTTGCAGTTGAAAAAAGCAGGGTCACAGGTTTTATTCTACGGAAAACTTCCAGGTCGCTTTCAACAACTGCCGCTATCGCGCGGTGGAATATAAAATCATTGCCTGGTCATGTCCCCGAAAATCTTCCCGGTGTTGGTTTTGCCAGATGGCAGGTAGAATTATTGAAAGTAAGGAATGGAAGACCTGGAAAGTGGGAGGTGGAATGGTCCGACGGAAAATTTCATCCCGTTTCAAAAATTGCTGCGATTCTTCCGGAACAAAAAAGAAAAACGGGTTGACATGCAAAAAAGATTTGTATCTATATGTTTCCGTTTTTTAGAAACGGACTGGTTTACTGTCAGGCGACCAAATCTGAAAAATAAACCACTCGTAATCGCTGCTCCTGAACATGGAAGGATGGTGATTACTGCCGCAAACAGCAGGGCGCAGCAGGAGGGAATAGAAAATGGAATGGTGCTCGCTGATGCAAGGGCATTGTATCCCTTGCTGGAAGTATGTGAACAGAAACCTGGTCTGACATCTGCTTTATTAAAAAAGCTGGCTCAATTTTGCATCCGGTTCACACCCTCCGCTGCCATTGATCTGCCTGATGGTTTATTACTGGATGCAACTGGCTGCGCCCATTTATGGGGTGGAGAAGAAAAATACCTGGAAGAAATTTCAAAAAGGTTTTCTGCCATGGGTTATCAGTCACGCGTTGCCATGTCAGACACCATCGGAACTTCCTGGGGTATTGCAAGATATGCTCAGTCAGGGTTTTTGGTTGCACCGGGCAAACATCATGAAGCCATCCTATCATTACCTCCGGAAGCACTTCGTCCGGAAAATGAAACCGCACAACGGCTACATAAACTAGGACTCAGAAAGATTTCGCAATTCATCCACATGCCCAGAACCGCGTTGAGAAGGCGCTTCGGACAAATATTTTTACAAAAAATTGATCAGTGCCTTGGATTTGAAGATGAAATCATCATTCCCGTGGATCCTGTTGCGGATTACCAGGAGAGACTGCCATGCCTGGAGCCCATATCAACGCATACAGGTATAGAAATAGCGATGGATACCTTGCTCAGTACAATGTGCACACGGCTTGCAAAAGAAGAACTGGGCATTCGTCAGCTGGCATTCATTTGTCACCGGGTTGATAATAAAGTGCAAGAAATATCTATTTCAACCGGCCATCCCTCCAATAATAAAAAGCATTTATTCAGATTATTGGAAACAAAAATTAATGAGATAGAACCTGCTTTGGGGATAGAAATATTTATACTGGAAGCCAGCATTGTTGAAAAGACTCAACAGCAACAGGAAAAGATATGGGAACAAGCCTGCGGACTGGAAAACAACCAGTTAAATGAACTGATAGACAGAATGGCGATAAGGGTGGGCACCGGTCATATTTACCGCTATGTTCCCGATGAACACTACTGGCCCGAGCGTTCGTTGCGTCAGACTGCATCGCTACAGGAAAAGTCCTCTGCAGAATGGTCCATTCAAAATCCGCGTCCAATCAGGCTCTTACTCAATCCTGAATCAATAGAAGTTACGGCGCCTATACCGGATTATCCTCCCATGTTGTTCAGATACAAAGGAAGATTGCACAAAATAATCAGAGCAGATGGTCCGGAAAGAATCGAACAGGAATGGTGGATTGAAGAAGGCAGACACAGGGATTATTACCAGGTGGAAGATGAAAACGGTGACAGATACTGGTTATTCCGCTCCGGTCATTACGACTTACAAAATACCTATAAGTGGTTTATACATGGATTTTTTGCGTGAAAGAATAGATTATGAGGTATACAGAATTACAGGTCACGACAAATTTCAGTTTTCTGAGAGGCGCTTCGCATCCGGAAGAAATGGTTGAATACGCATCGGCATTGCAATACAAAGCCATCGCTATCACCGATAGAAACAGTTTTGCCGGACTTGTAAGAGCCTATGTGGCAGCTAAAGAAAAAGATATCAGGTTAATATCCGGGGTCAGGCTGGATTTAGACGACGGCCCATCACTGCTTGCATATCCTGAAAACAAAGATGCCTATTCGGCACTCAGTGGCTTGCTCAGTACCGGTAACCTGCGTACGGAAAAAGGCAAATGCCTTTTATATAAAAACGATGTTTATAAAATTTCTGATGCTGTAAAATATATTGTACTTCCATCCGTCGGACTCGATAAAAATTTCAAAATCCCGCCCGCATTTATTAATGCAGTAAAAGAATACCGCGAAGCGTTTGGAACAGAAATATATCTTGGCGCGTCCAGAAGATACAACGGAGATGACAGTAAATATCTTTTCAGACTGGCTGAATTATCCGCTCAGTCAAGTATTCCGCTTGTAGCAACAAATGATGTTCACTACCACGAAGCCGGGAGAAGGCAACTACAGGACATTGTAACCTGTATCAGGGAAAAATGCACCATTTACAATGCGGGATTTAAACTTCATCCCAATGCAGAAAGATTTTTAAAACCCGAAGAAGAAATGCTCAGACTTTTCCGGCAATATCCGGAAGCGATCAGAACAACGCAGGAGATAGCAGAAGCCTGCCTCTTTTCCCCTTCATCCCTGAAATATGAATACCCTGAAGAAATTACAAGCGAAGGACGCACGCCACAGGAAGAGCTCACTTGGCTTGCCTGGCGTGGAGCTGAAAGCCACTTTGGAAAAATTCTTCCTGAAAAAACAATTGCATCCATAAATCATGAACTGGAATTTATCAGGGAAATGAACTACGCACCCTATTTTTTAACTGTGTATGATATCGTAAGATTTGCAAGAGAAAAAGGCATTTTATGCCAGGGAAGAGGTTCAGCAGCAAACTCAACGGTATGTTTCTGCCTGGGCATTACTTCTGTAAATCCCACGAAATTTGACCTCCTGTTTGAAAGATTTATTTCTTCTGCCAGGAATGAACCTCCCGACATTGATGTTGATTTCGAACACGAACGCAGGGAGGAAGTGATACAATACATCTATCAGAAATACGGCCGTGATCGTGCAGCAATCGTCGCCACTGTTACCCAGCAACACCAGAAAGGCGCCATCCGGGACGTAGCCCGCGCAATGGGTTTGTCCACAGATACAATCAACCGTATATCAAGCTCGGTGTGGGAATTTACCGCTGAATGGTTTGAGGAAAAAAGAATAGTGGAACAGGGACTCAACCCCGCAGACAAACACCTGAGAAAAGTTCTGGACCTGACCCGCCAGTTCATGGGATTTCCAAGACAACTCGGCCAGCACACCGGAGGATTTGTAATCACCCGGGGCAAACTTTCGGATCTATGTCCCATCATGAATGCCAGGATGATCGATCGAACCTGCATTGAATGGAACAAGGATGATATAGATGCCATTGGGTTTTTGAAAATAGATGTATTGGGATTGGGCATGCTTACCTGTATCAGAAAAGCCTTTGATATAGCAAGGCAACATTATTCCCTGGATCTTACACTGGCGAATATCCCCCAGGATGATCCGGTGGTCTATGAAATGATATGCCGGGCAGATACCATCGGTGTTTTTCAAATCGAAAGCAGGGCGCAGCAGACCATGCTACCGAGGCTAAGACCAAAATGCTTTTATGATCTGGTAATTGAAGTGGCCATCGTCAGACCCGGACCCATACAGGGTGATATGGTGCATCCCTACCTTAGAAGAAGAAATGGAGAAGAAGCAATCGATTATCCTTCTCCTGAATTAAAAGAAATTCTCGGTCGCACCCTGGGCGTCCCACTTTTTCAGGAACAGGCAATGAAAATCGCCATTGTCGCCGCAGGATTCACTCCATCAGAAGCAGATGAATTGAGAAGAAGCATGGCCACATTCAAATTAAAAGGTCTTGTTAGCCGGTTCGGAGAAAAGTTGATCAATGGGATGTTGCAAAGAGGATATACCCGTGAATATGCCCAAAGAGTTTTTAAACAGCTGGAAGGTTTCGGCAGTTATGGTTTTCCCGAAAGTCATGCCGCCAGCTTTGCATTGCTGGTCTATGTATCCTGCTGGATCAAATGCCACTATCCCGATGTATTTGCCTGCTCGTTGCTCAACAGCATGCCAATGGGATTTTATCAACCTGCACAAATTGTCATCGACACCACAAAACATGGAGTAGAAGTAAGACCTGTAGACATCAATCACTCTAAATGGGACAACTGCCTTGAAGAAAAATGTGGAAAATATTTTGCTCTGCGACTCGGATTTCGTCAGGTCAAAGGACTGAAAGAGGATGACATCCTGATTTTGCTCAAAGGCAGAAAAGAAAAATTCACCAGCATAAACCAGTTGAGGGATCTCAACGTACCGGAAGGATCACTGGAGAAACTGGCTGATGCGGATTCATTCAACTCTATAAATATGAACAGGAGGGAAGCACTTTGGGAAATATCCACAAAAAATGACAGGCCGGTTGCGCTTTTCGCCGGACAAGCCGCTGCGGGTCCGGAAGAAAAACAACTCAGTCTCCCGTCCATGTCAGCATCTGAACAGGTAGTGCACGATTATGCAGCTACTGCCTTATCACTAAAAGCCCATCCCGTAAGTTTTATAAGAGAAAAACTTATACAGCTTCATATCAGATCATCAAAGGAATTACCTGCACTGAAGGATGGCGATTTTGTAAGGGTAGCCGGATTGGTACTCGTCAGGCAGAGACCTGGCACAGCCGGAGGTGTCTGCTTTATGACGATAGAAGACGAATTTGGTTTTTCAAACCTTGTTATATTTAAGAGCCTTTTTGATAAATACCGCAAAGAAATTCTGCAATCCAGACTAATCATGGTCGAAGGAAAACTGCAGATTGAAGGCCAGGTAATACATGTTATCGTCAAACGATGTTTTAATCTCTCCAAATTGCTCAGAACACTAACCACAACCAATATCGAGCAACTTCCATTACTCACACTCGCGCGGGCTGACGAAAAAAGTATACCGACGGCTCAGAATAAGCGTTCACAAATCAGAGAAAGCACACAGGAGAAAATTTTTCCCGAAGCAAGAAACTTTAAATAACTACCGTTAGTTAACCGCCTTGTCCATCTGCTGGATTTCTTCAGCACCATCTACTGTGTACCTGATTGTCTTGAAATCATTATCAGATTCAAGCACAACCTGGTAACCCACCATACCATAGGCATTCACCTCAACAGCCCTGATGACTTTATAAGCACCATAAGATTTTGAAATCGTTTTTCTGAAAGACTCAGGTACCTGCTCCATCGTACAATCTGTTATTGAATAGGTCAGTTTTCCTTTCTCGTTAAAACAAGCGGAAGTTTTTCTTCCACCATTCAGAAAAGAAACCTGTGAGCATCCACCGATCATGGTCCAATGCTGATCAGCAGCAGCAGGAAAAAGATTTGTAAATTTTGAAATTACCAATGGGTTTGCAGACCTGTCTGCGGCAAGGGTTGTTGTCTCCTGCATCTGCCCTTTTTTATCCATAGGCGAACGACTGTTAGCTACTAAGCCATCCTGTGCGTTTGCAGAAAGCGTAACAAGGGATGAAAAAAATAGAATTGCTGTAATAGTTGAGGTTACTCGTTTCATGTAGTCTGTATTTTGTACCTCATAAAACTAACACTCAACCCACCCTCCCGCCTGTAAGCTTTGATTCAAAGACTATGAATTTTGGTTCAATTCTGCCTTGAGATGTAGTCTGATGGCGTAATCCCATACAACTCCTTAAAGCACTGGCTGAAATAGGAAGGGCTGCTAAAGCCGGTCTGATAAGCCGCCGAACTGATGTCAGAACCAGCCGTAATCAACGAAGCCGCCTTCTGCAAACGGTACTGCCTGATGAGCTCATTGGCAGAAATATCGAGCAATGATTTTAGCTTTCTATTGAGCGTACTGCGACTCATCGAAAAAGTACGACACAGTAATTCAATCCCCAGTTCAGGATCATCCAGCCGCGCATCCATCTCTTCGTACAACTTTACCAAAAAAGGGTCAGTAACCGTCCTGACCTCTTCGACTGACTCTCCTTTGAAAAACTGCTCCTTCATCCACGCTCTCTGCTTCCGCTGAATCTGCAGAAGATTGCCAGTCCTTAAAACCAGCTCCTCCAGGTGAAAAGGCTTTGTGATATAATCATCCGCCCCCGTGCCCAGCCCCTGAAGTTTTGCATCATGCGCAGCTTTGGAACTGAGTAACACAAAGCCAATATGCGCTGTCCGCTCGTCGGTTTTGCACAGTTTACAGAGATCAAATCCATCCCTCCCCGGCATCATCACATCGCTCACTACGATATCCGGCAATTCCTGCAGAATAACTTCCCAGCCTTTTAAGCCATCACCTGCTTCCAGCACACGGTAATTCGTACCAAGACTTTCCACCAGAAAATTTCTCAGCTCTTCATTGTCTTCCACCACCAGCAGCAAGGGTATATCCTCAGAAAACAGGATATCAGCTTTTTCTTTTACGGCCGGTCCCGATGTTTTAGCCAATCCGGTCAGCTTTACCTTCTCCACCGGTATCTGAACAACAAACCTTGTAGGCCCTCCTGTCTTGCTTTCCAGCGCAATGTTTCCTTTCATCAGTTCGGTAAGCTCCTTAACCAGCGATAGTCCGATTCCAGTTCCACCATAATTCCTGATGGCAGAGTCATCTACCTGATAAAAACGGTTGAATATTTTTTCCTGATGACCGGCAGGAATCCCCGGTCCGCTGTCCTTTACCGATAATACAATAGAGTCGTCGCCTGCTGCTAAAAGTTCAACCCCAACCTCACCACCCGGCGGCGTAAACTTCAGCGCATTGCCTACCAGGTTCGAAATAATTTTCTCCCATTTTTCTTCATCAAACAGATAGTTTCCTTCCAGTCCCTTATGCGAAAAGGTCAATGTGATCTGTTTTTCCCTTGCCGCATCCTCAAAAGATGCAATGACAGAACCTGTAAATAAAACCGGATCCCCGGCAGCATTCCTGAGCCTGAGCTGGCCATTGTTCAGCTTCGAAAAATCAAGAAACTCGTTGATCAGTCGTAATAGCTGGTTTGAATTACGCTGCGCAGTTTTCAATGTATTGGTCACATAAGTAGGGAGTGTTTTATCGGCAACCAGTTTTTCAAGCGGTGTAATAATCAATGTAAGAGGTGTACGAAACTCGTGAGTGATATTGCTGAAAAAGCGGTCTTTGATTTCATCCACTTCTTTCAGTCGCAATGCTTCTCTTTTTTCAAAAGCAAGACGCTGCTCGGCATTGAGTCTGCGGTCGCGAAATACAAAGTACCATTTCACGATTGCAAGCGCGGCAAGGATGTAAATCAGATAGGCCCACCAGGTTGACCAGAAAGGCGGACGAATTTTTATTTTTATTTCATTCACCGTTTTACTCCAGAGACCATTTTTGTCCGTAGCATTGAAACGAAAGACATAATCCCCTGGCCGCAAAGCAGCATAACTGGCTATATTATTTGTGCCATTGTCGATCCATGTCTCGTCAGCCCCGGTGAGCAAATACCGATATCGAATCTTCTGAGGCTGGTTGTAGAGCAGCGCTGCAAACTCCAGACGCAGATAGTTTTTGTTGTAGGGAAGTTTAATTTCTTTGAGAGCAGAAAGCGGATCGGTGATTGTACTCTCCGGGTTTGATGGTGCCTGTATCTGGCTGTTGATTTGAAGTCCGGTCAATTGTATCGGGACTTCACCCGTCTGGTTTCGTATTTCAAAATCTGCAGGATTGAAAATGGTGTATCCGTCAATTCCTCCAAAAGCCAGCCTCCCGTCTTCGAAAGCAAATTTGTGCGCGCGGTTAAACTCATTTCCGGGAAGTCCATCCGTTTTTTCAAAAGCCGTTATTTGTTTTGCTTTATAGTCGAACCTGAAAACGCCCTTATTGGTGCTGCACCAGATTTTTCCGGCCTTGTCGGGCAAAATACAATACACGGTGTTATTGGGAATGCCGTCGTCCGTTGTATATACATGCTCGAGACCATTTTGTACATCCCATCTGATGAGACCGCCTCCTCTTGAGCCCACCCAAAACTTGCCGGGGTCTGTGGGGTCGCGACAGATTTCGGTCAAAGCAGCAGGCATCACACCATTGACTTGTCTGCCCTGAAAAGTTGTTAGATTGTTTTTTTCATCGTACCTCATCAAACCATTTGTATAAGTGGATATCCATGTATATCCACCAATAAACTTTGCATCGGCGATCTCAACTGAAGTAAGGTCAATGGCACCTGTGGAAACTTTTTGCGGTAAGTCGCTTCCTGGTCTCCAGTCATAAAATGTTTTTTCCTTAGAGTCAAACATCCTTAATCCATCACCTGGCAATGAAAGTATAGCAAGCGAGCCCCTGTTTTTCCAGTTTGCCTCAAGCGGCGTGAAATGACGTCCATCATATTTATACAAAAGATTGCCTGCGCTGATGCTGTAACTGACATAAGCAATGCCTTTTGTGTCCGTCGCCTGCCTGAAATAATAAGAAGCATCGTTGTCGCTCCAGTTTTTTGGTATTTCCGATTCTTTCACACCAGCATGTACAAGAATATCTACCATAAAATTCCTTCTGTACGTGAACGACTGAAAAGGGAGGGACTGAAGATCCACCTTCAGAAGACCCTGCGCGTTTACGCTCACCCAGAGGACGTCCGACCGGTCGATAAAAAACGAATTTATCCGAAGATCCGGATTGGCAGTGTTTTCCCATAGTTGCCGCATTTCGCCATCTTCCATCAATCTGAAAACGCGGCCGGCATGGGTGAAATATGGGCGGCCCGCATTGTCAACCTGCAGTGCGCTTGCTTCTTCTTTCAAACCGGGCGCGGGAGCGGGTATGTCAATAACCCGACTTGTTTTTCGAGTCAGATCAAGAATAGTGATCTTATCATCCTTGTAAACCGCAAGCCGGTTATTACCGAGCACAACCATTGAGCATCGCACAAAATATTCCTTGCGCTCGGCTCCGGGCGGCAACTTTTTTACTTTTGTAGGGAAACGGAGAAAATCAAACCGGCTACCCGACTTATCGGAAACCTGTACGCCATCTTCAGACAGCAGATAGATTTTTCCATCGTCGGACTGTGCCATCGAAATAATGGTATCCTGCTGTAGCAAGCCATTGGCACGGTTTGCATACGTTACTTTTCCTGTCTTGTTGCCCAGCCATCCCACACCCTTATAGCCAAAAACCATAAACAACCAGTTATCGGATGAGGTGATCGAATATGTCTGGTTATAAGAATTTTGAATTTCAGCGACCCGCTTCCAGACTTTATTCGGTTTTACTTTCATTGTTCGCATATCCAGGTCATCCGCCTGTGTGGAACTGTAATAAAGAGTAACCCGGTTGCCACTGAGAGTACTGATATTATTTATCGCTGTGGCAGCAAGACTTGTACTATCAGCAGGCCGATAACGGATTGTCTTAAAACCCCGCCCATCATATCTGCAGATCCCATCCAGGGTAGCAACCCATATATACCCGTCTTCATCCTGCAGGATGCCGCTCACAAAACTTTGGGGTAATCCGTCCTCTACGGTGAAATGCTGCTGACTGGCATAAACCTGTTTCTGAGCAGAGGCAGGATGGTAAATGAAAAGAAAAATAATTGCCAGGATATGCGCAAAAACATGCCGGCAGGAGGTTGTTACAGTCAAGATTTAGGTTTTCTACCTCTAAAAATACTGAAAACCGCTCCAATAAAACATGCAATTGTTTTAAGGTAAGATGAAGGCATCATTATAGATTTGTAAAATGAAAATTGCGTTGTTTAGCGATATACATGCAAACCTGCCCGCGCTGGAAGCAATGTTTAAAAGTCTTGATGCTCAAAAACCCGATGCAGTGTATTGTCTCGGAGATATGGTTGGATATAATGTCTGGCCGAATGAGGTTGTAAACAGCATCAGAAAAAGAGGCATACCTGCCATTGCAGGAAACTATGATCAGGGGATCGGTCTTGAATCGGATGAATGCGGATGCGCGTATAAAACAGAGGAAGATAAGGCAATGGGTAAAATTTCCATCGCCTATACCAACGAGGTCATGGGTAAGGAGGAGAGGAATTACCTGCGGACACTGCCGGCTCATATCCGGCTCGAATTTCAGACTGAAAAAGAAAAATTCACAATACTCCTCGTACACGGCAGTCCGCGGAAGATAAATGAATACCTTTTCGAAGACAGAGAAGAGAAAAGTTTTTTGAGAATGATGGAAGCCGCAAATGCTGACATCATGTGCTTCGGGCATACACACAAACCCTTCCACCGGATTATCTCATCCGGAACTGAAGATGCGCCGCGGTATCGCCATGCAGTCAATACCGGTTCTGTTGGCAAGCCGAAAGACAACAATCCCAGTGGATGCTATATAATAATTGAAATCGATTCGGACTCCGTGCTCTCAGATAAAAATGCAGTGAAGATTGATTTCGTAAGATTTGATTACGATATTGAAAAAGCAGCAGCAGGAATTGAACAAAGTAAACTTCCAAAAGAATATGCCGCGATGTTAAGAAAAGGAAATTGAGTAAAAATTCGAAACAATGAAAATCGCCACCTACAATGTAAATGGAGTAAACGGCCGGTTACCGGTTTTGCTGAAATGGCTGAAAGAAGCAAAGCCGCATGTTGTTTGTTTACAGGAACTGAAAGCTCCGCAGGAAAAGTTTCCGGAGCAGGCGATCAAGGATGCAGGATACGATGCCATCTGGCATGGTCAAAAAAGCTGGAATGGCGTGGCGATACTTTCAAGAGTGGGAAAGCCGGAGGAACTGCGTCGGGTGCTTCCCGGTGATCCCGAGGATGCGCACAGCAGGTATATCGAGGCCATTGTGCAGGGAATTGTGATTGGTGGTCTCTATCTGCCAAACGGGAACCCGGCTCCCGGACCGAAATTCGATTATAAATTAGGCTGGTTTAAAAGACTTTCTGCACATGCAAAAAAATTGCTGGCCCAGGAAGTGCCGGTTGTTCTTGCCGGTGATTTCAACGTCATGCCTACCGAACTGGATGTTTACAAACCAGAGCGCTGGGTGGATGACGCGCTTTTCAGACCCGAAGTAAGAAAAGCTTTTAAAACACTGGTGGCTCAGGGATGGACCGATGCGATAAGAACCCTGCATCCCAACGAAAAAATTTATACCTTTTGGGATTATTTCAGGAATGCATACGCGCGCGATGCCGGATTGAGGATTGATCATTTTTTATTGAGTCCGGATCTTGCAAAAAGATTGAAAAAATGCGGTGTTGACCGGGAAGTGCGGGGTTGGGAAAAGACAAGTGACCATGCGCCGGTTTGGATTGAAATTAAAGATTAGGGGAGGGGAGTAATGGATCGGTTGATTGGTTGAATCGTTGATCGGTTGATTGGTTGAATCGTTGACTTGTCCGTCATCCCGAGCGCAGTCGAGGGATCCCCCACTATTCATAAGAAATCTACAAAACATCAATGATAAAACTCTCATTTTTTGTATTGTGCATTGCAGGATTTTCCTGCTCACCTTCAATAAATGAAGGCGATCTGAACCATGAAAAATTTTGCGAGTATTTCACTTTCAAACAGAATACTTACATAACAAATGGTCAGACACGTACAAGCCAGTCTGTCGATATTTCATATGTTGACAATGATAGAATGTCTGATTTTATAAAAAAACATCACCACCGATTCGACTATCTGATATGTGATCTGGTACTCGATAATGGATTTTACTGGTCCGTCAAAGACACCATTGCCAGAAAATTAAAACTATGTGCTGACTTAAAATCAGATACTACATTCTTCAATAATTTTCGATTGCTGACCCCGTTAGCAAAGCAAGCCAACCCAAAAATCACTTACACGATTTCAGAAATGCTGACAGTGGGCTCTCGATTTTTCTATTGTGACATTATCAATAGAAAGGATACTACAATAGGCT
>JACMLD010000335.1 GCA_014379785.1 Chitinophagaceae bacterium | reverse complement strand
TCTGTAATTGCCTCCTGGATACATTCTTCAAAACGGGTTTCATCGTAGTCGAGCGCCGACTCAACCAGTTTGTTAATGGCAGCATCCGCATCTCCTTTGGCTTGATTTCGGGTCAGCGAGAGAATATCGTCTTCCGCCAGTTCAGCGATTTTAGAAATTTTATATCCTTTGTGGTAGAGGTGAGCAATCCTTAGAATCTGCTTCAGATCATCGTTGTCGTAATACCGGTGGCGGCTCTCCTTCCGCTTGCAGAAATTGACCTTATACCGCTGTTCCCAGATGCGGAGTGTGTGCGCCTTGATGCCGCTAAGATTTTCCACGTCGCGGATGTTAAAATGATGCATGCGAAACAATTGTTAACTAAGATATTTAAAAAACAACCCGCCTTTGGTGTAATATTCGGCTCTTTAACGCTACTAATTCCTAAAAAAACCGTTCCATAGTCTGTATTTTAGCCTCAATTGACGGCAGAATGGTATTTTTGCCCACCATAAAATCAGCATAGATGACTTTTGATCAGATATTTGTTATTGCCTTTATTTCATTCCTGCTTTACATTTTGCCCGTACTGGGCGTTTATAAGATGTTTTTAAAAGCAGGCACCCAGGGCTGGAAGGCTTTTATTCCTATTTACAATACCTGGGAAATGTTGCGTCTGGCAGAACGGCCCAAGCATTGGGTTTTCTGGCAGTTTCTTCCAATTGTTGGCTGGTTTGTTACGTTTGGCATTTATATAGAGTTTGTCAAAACTTTTGGCAAATTTAAATTCTATCAGCATGCGCTGACCGTTTTTAGCGCCGGACTTTACTTCATCTATGTCGGCTTTAATCAGAAAGACAGATTCCTGGGAGCTGCAGCAGCAAGGGCGCACAAGAAATCACCTGCGAGAGAGTGGATTGATGCAGGTGTATTTGCGATAGTAGCCGCAACGCTGATCCGTATTTTTATTTTTGAAGCCTATACCATTCCAACGGGTTCAATGGAGAAAACATTGTTGGTGAATGACTTCCTGTTTGTTGGGAAATTCAACTACGGACCACGGATTCCGAATACTCCAATCGCAATGCCTTTTGTGCATCATACCCTTCCGTTTACCAATTCGAAGTCTTACGTAGAGTGGGCCAAAATCCCTTATACGCGCTGGTTTGCAAGTCCTGTTGAGCGGAATGACGTCGTTGTATTTAATTTTCCTGCGGGCGATACGGTCATCAACCGCGATGAGTTTCAGTCTAAGGATCCTTATTACGATGTGGCCTGGCGGCTGGGTAATGGTGATATGAATATTGGTAGAAAAGTGATTGCTGATGATCCCGAGTCTTACCCGCTGATCGTCCGACCTGTTGACAAACAGGAAAATTATATCAAGCGCTGCGTTGCCATTGCCGGTGATTCTCTTCAGATCATCGACGGTATCTTATATATAAATGGGAAACCGGGTGTTGTCCCGCCCCAGGCGCAGTTGTACTATGATGTGGTGACCAAAGGTCAGCGTCTTGATGAAGATGTGCTGAAAGAGGAGTATGGATTTACAAAACTGGAGGAGGAGATTTTTCCGCAGGGACAGCCGAATCATTTTATCATGCTGATCACCAATGAAGGGAAAGATAAAATGATAAAAAATGGTTTTATCGACAGCATAAAGGTGCACAAGGAAAAGAGAAGTGATCTCTTCCCAAGAGATGGGGTGCATATCTGGCAGATTGATGACTTTGGTCCATTATGGGTTCCTAAAAAAGGTGCTGTTCTCACTCTCACTCCAGAAAATTACGCCCTGTATGAGCGTGTCATAAGGGTATATGAAAACAATAAATTTGAGGCGCGTGGCGAAAAGTTTTTTGTGAATGACAAAGAGGCGGCGGAGTATATGTTTAAGATGGATTACTATTGGATGATGGGAGATAACAGGCATGGTTCTCAGGACAGTCGTTTCTGGGGTTTTGTGCCGGAGGACCACGTTGTGGGTGAGGCATGGCTGATATGGATGAGCTGGGATGGCGGTGTGAGGTGGAAGCGGATGTTCTCACGTATCCATTAAAGACAATAAAATCGTAACTTTCGTAGTCCTTCTCCGCATTGGGGAAGGATTTTTTATCAGCTATATGACAAAAACAGAATACAGTTTTTCTTACGAAGTGTTCGATACTCTGGAAGAACTCAGCCCGGAGGATGCATGGTTGCTTCAGGAGGCGCGTGAAGTAACGCTCAATGCTTATGCCCCTTATTCAAACTTTCAGGTGGGTGCGGTGGCTAAATTAAAAAATGGTGAAATCGTGGCCGGGTCAAACCAGGAGAATGCGTCATTCCCGGTCGGACTTTGTGCGGAGCGGGTATTGTTGTCGGCAGCTGCCTCTCTGTATCCGACCGTGGCTATTGAGAGTATGGCCATCAGTTACCGCAGCATACTGGTCGAAAGTGATCATCCCATTACACCCTGCGGCGTTTGCCGTCAGAGCCTGCAGGAGTTTGAGGCGAGAACGGGGAGTCCGATCAGACTGATTCTCGGGGGGCTCGAGGGCAGTGTCATTGTGATATCGACATCGGGATTGCTGCTACCACTCTCTTTTACGGGTGAATTTCTTAAAAAATAATCAGCCGATTTTCCCTCCGTTTTTAACGCTTCTTTCGGGCTGCAGGAGTATGACTTCGTGATCTTCGGAATATATGCCGAGGACAAGGCATTCACTAAAAAAATTTGCAATCTGTTTTCTTGGAAAATTGACAACGGCAATGACCTGGCGGCCCATGAGTGCACTCTTGTCATAGTGTTTGGTGATTTGCGCAGACGATGCCTTGATGCCCAGTTCACCGAAATCAATTTTTAATTGATAGGATGGTTTTTTTGCTTTTGGAAAATCTGTAACTTCCAGTATTGTTCCAACTCTGATGTCAATTTTTTCAAAATCATCCCAGGAAATATTCATTACATATATTTTTTCAAAAGTAAAACTAGTTATTAAATGAAACGTACAGCAACTGCCGTTTGGAACGGCTCAGGTAAAGAAGGTTCAGGCCATCTGAGCACTCAGAGCACTACCCTCAGCAAGACCCAGTACAGCTATCTTTCCCGTTTTGAATCAGGTGTGGGTACAAATCCCGAAGAGCTGGTTGCTGCAGCGCATGCAGGTTGCTTTTCCATGAAACTCAGTTTCGTACTCGGCGCCGCGGGTTTTACACCAGAATCGCTGGAGTCCACTGCCACCGTTACACTTGACAATGGAGCAATCACCTCTTCGAATATTGTTCTGAACGCCAAGGTGCCAGGGATCAGTGAAGAAAAATTTAAGGAATGTGCTGAAGATGCAAAAGCAAACTGTCCTATCAGCAAATTATTAAATGCAGAAATTGGTCTTGAAGCCAATCTGATTAAATAAAATCAACGAACGATTATCATTATGAAAAAAAAATCGAGTAACCCTTCAAGAAGAAAGTTTATCCGTAACACTTCTCTTGCTGCCGGCAGTTTTTTCATTGTACCCCGGCATGTGCTGGGGAGAGGATTTGTTGCCCCGAGTGATAAGCTCAATATTGCCGGTATAGGTGTTGGCGGAAAGGGACACAGTGACCTGACTGAGTTTGCGAAAAGTCCGAATGTAAACATCGTTGCATTGTGTGATGTGGATGATGTGGCGGCAGAAAAATCTGTAAAGAAATTTCCAAACGCCAAATATTATAAGGATTTCCGCGAGATGCTCGACAAGGAAAAAAACAATTTCGATGCATGCTCTATTTCCACTCCCGATAACGTGCATGCGGTAGCAACGCTCGCAGCCATGAAGCTTGGCAAGCATGTATACACACAGAAACCGTTGACGCATGATATCTTTGAAGCCCGTATTTTATCGCAGGCTGCAAAAAAATACAAAGTGGTTACCCAGATGGGCAACCAGGGTGGCAGTGGTGATGGCGTGAGAACGGGGAAGGAGATAGTGGATTCCGGAATGATTGGCGATGTGCATACCGCATATGCATGGACAAACCGTCCGGTATGGCCGCAGGGCATTCCAACACCGAGCGGAAAGTTTGATCCGCCGTCTACGCTCAACTGGGATTTGTGGCTCGGGCCGGCAAAAGCAATAGATTACAATCCTGCATATCTGCCCTTTAACTGGAGAGGATGGTGGGCCTTTGGTACGGGTGCGCTTGGAGATATGGCTTGTCATATCATGGATCCGATTTACAGAATTCTACCGATACTTTATCCTGACTCCGTAGAATGCAGTCTGAGCAATCAGTGGAAGGCGATGTGGTCTGAATCAAATTATACAGAAAGTTGTCCTCCTTCTTCGATCATTCATCTGAATTATCCGAAGAATGATGGTAAAGGCAATATCAAGGTAACCTGGATGGATGGCGGATTATTGCCTGAGCG
>JACMLD010000334.1 GCA_014379785.1 Chitinophagaceae bacterium | reverse complement strand
GGAAAAAATCATTTTCAAATGGCAGAAAAAACCGCCTGATCTCAGATTCCTTTTTCTTGTTCTCTTTGTAGTCGCTTGCGAGGTCGGCAACTGAACTTCTGGCGCGGCTGGCAGGCTGGAAAAACAGGCCTTCCGGGAGCTGGTCGTATAAACCACTTCTCGAGAGGTGGATATTCAGGCTATGTTGCCATCCGCTTTCATCCCTGATTTCTGATGACACTACGTCGCGACTGTATTCCCTGCGAAACATCTTTGTGCAGTTCACCATAAAGTGTTCAGGCCGCGCACCCTTTTCAAGTGCCAGCAATACCTGGGCTTCCGCGCGGATATCCGTAGCGGCATTCTGCATTTCCCTTTGCAGGGTTTCTATGAGTTCGAGGGTTGTCATTTTTTATGCGGTCCTTTTCAGAAACACGCGATATGGAAACAGCGCTACTGATTTTTGTTCAAGTAATAGTTTAAGATTGTCCGTCCAGAAAACATCTTCTCCTTTTTCTTTCATTTCATCAAATTCCTTTCTGTTTATCTGAATGGTGACATCGATCGTTTTCATAAATCCTTTTTGTTGATCCGGGTGTATCATAATGCCTTTGTCTACTTCGATCTGTCTCACTTTTTCGCCGAGTTGGTAGTGGCAGAATGCTTTTATATCTTCTGATGTAATCAATCTGTCTTTTGAGAGCAATGCGCTTTTGTAGGTGAGTACGCTTTCGGTGGTACTCAATTTGTTTCTTCCGCCTTGTGTAGTGGTCACGAATGTGAGCTGGTTTTTTTCAAGTCCGCTGCCTTTGTAAAGGCGGAGAATGCTGCCTGCTTTGATGTTGTTGGCCGTGGCGCCTGCCGTGCTCCAGTACCGGATAAAGATATTCTGCCAGGGCGTCTGCTCGTTGTTTCGCAGAATGAGGTAAGGAATCTGTTCGCGGGTGAGCTGTTTTGAAAAAAGTCGTTGTTCCAGTTTGTTGATGATCTGCTGCAGTTGTTTCAGTTCGGTATTCATGAAATCGTTGCCGAGTGTGGAAAAGGCAGCGCTTTCATCACGAAGCAACTGCACGATGTGGTCGACAAGCGTTGAAGCGTCTCTTTCGTCGAATCTGCCGACGCCGCCGTTTCTGAGGAGGAGCGCGAAGGAGTTATCGTCCTTGCCCTGGAACTCCCGCGTATTTAGAATCTTGCCTTCGTCGTTGCTGACTTCTTCGAGATCGAGAAAGATATCTTCGGTGTTGAGTGGAATGATGTTGACTATTTCCTGCAATCTGTGTGTCAGGTCGTGCACTTTTCGGTTGAATACAGGAAAACAGTTGATGCTGCATACAAGATCGTGCAGCAGGTTGCTTGATATGGTTTGCGGAAAATCGATACATATCCAGCGGAGACTGTGTTGCTGCAGGATTTTTGCTGATTTGTCGGTAAATGTTTCGGTGATTATACCGGACAGCATGCTGTTGTCGGCGCCTGCTGTGAGGTTGGTGTCGTCTGTGAGGGTGACAAAATTTGTCTTATAGAATGCGTTGATTTGTTTTTTTATTTTACCACTGCTGTCATCGTCACGGTTGAGAATGGCCTGTAAATCCAGTTGTTCGCCGCTGATAGAGCGTTTGCCATACCCGGGCATATGTGTGATGGGTTGGTCGTTCCAGTACCAGGTTGCTTTTGGGAGCTGGTGATAGAACAGTTGTTTGTGTGCTTCGTTTCTGAGATCGAAATAAAACTGGCTGTTTTTCAGGCTGAGTCCCGGCTCGTCAATTCCAAGCCAGAGTGAGTTTGCAGGGAGTTCGTTCCCGGGTTCAGACTGGCTGATCACTTCTTTGGTGATGCCATTTACGAGTCGGTAAAGAGTATTGTCTGTTGCGATGAATCTGATGGATGCCTTGTTGAGTTGAAATTCAGAGGTTGGGGAGAAAAAAATGTCTTTCCACACCGGCTCTTCATTGTCACTGACAAGGCTGAGTTTTCTGCTGATATAGTATTGGTCTTCTTCTTTGACCGTCAGTTTATTTTCTACCGGGGTGGTGCAAACTACGCTGTGAGCGGGGAGAGCGCCGGTCAGTACATCTGGCGATAGCAGTTGCACAAGTCTCTCCAGTACCCTGGCTCTGGAGTTGTTGATTTCTCCTGAAATCTTTTCCAGTTCTATTGAGCAGGCTGAAAGCAGCATCGCTACGAGGGGGTCAAAATTCGTTTCGGCTTCGGTTTCCGGGTAGCCCCAGGCGCGAGCCGCGTTTTTGAGCATCCTTGTTTTGATATGGTTTCTTGATTCGAGCATCTGCTGTTAATATGAAAGTGGTCCCACAAAAAAACTGTCGCGGTGAATAAATTTTTCGTTGGTGAGCTGGAGCATTCCCGATATAGTGATTTCTATTCTTTTTTTCACGCGTCGTCCTTTGGCGTCGGGCAGTTCCTCCTGTTGGATCATGAGTTCAACTCTTACTTTGCCGAGTCTGTTTTCATGTTGCTGAACGGATTGGAGGATGGATTGCCTGATGCTTTCCTTCATTTTGGGTGCGCTGGTCAGGTTGTCGAAGTCGTTTTCCCAGATGCTGCATCCGAAAAGTTCGTCTGCGGGAAATTCGCCGAACGCGGTGGTCAGGAGAAGGTGAAGGTTTTGTTCGACCGATTGTTGCAATGAGCATTTGGCCAGTTCGCGGTGTCTGGTGTGGTGGCTTTGATCGCCAGGTTCCCGCATTAATTTTTCAACGGCGAGTGGCAGTGAGTAAAATTCCTTTTGCATACAAGGGTTTCTTTGCGAATTTGTTGCTTGAAGGGCTGATTGTCCACGGGATAATGGCGTGTTGCAGAGAGCTAAACGCTATGGTAATCAAGGATTTTGGCGGTAAAGTTAAAAATACTATAAACAGTTGGTATCTCCAAAGGAGGCTGGCGGTTAATTTGGGCTCGAATTATTGGGATTTGACATTGACACATTCTCTGATTTTAACTTTCCTTCAATTTGAGAATATCTCATTCCAGATTCTTTTGTATTCCCTGGCACAATAATAGAATCCAGATGGCCAAAAAAATCCAAAATTTGGTCTTTATTGCAAGTAGGAAGAAAAATTTTCATTACACGCGGGTC
>JACMLD010000038.1 GCA_014379785.1 Chitinophagaceae bacterium | reverse complement strand
TGAGTCTAATGTTGGTTACGCTGAAAAGGCTTTGGAGATGGGACTTGTAGATGAAATCGCTGATCTGGATGACGCCATCGCAAATGCAGACTTTATAGTAATGGCTGTGCCTGTAGATGTACTGAATATACTTTTACCAAAGGTGCTCGACAAAATAGACAGGCAGGTAGTGATGGATATGGGCTCAACGAAATCACAGCTGATAGCCATTGTAAAAGATCATCCGAACCGCGGACGGTATGTTGCCACCCATCCGATGTGGGGTACAGAGTACAGTGGGCCACAAGCTGCCGTAAAGGGCGCCTTCGAAAACAAAGCGGTGATCATCTGCAACGCTTCAGAAAGCGATGATGACGCCGTGGCAATGGTGAAAGAAATTTATAAGTCCATCGGCATGCACCTGCTGGCGATGGAAGCCGAAGCTCATGATCTGCATGCGGCCTATGTAAGTCATATCTCCCATATCACGTCGTTTGCGCTTGCAAATACGGTGCTGGAAAAGGAACGCGAAGACGATGCCATCTTTGAACTGGCAAGTGCAGGTTTTGAAAGTACGGTGCGACTTGCAAAAAGCAATCCCGCCATGTGGGTGCCGATCTTTATGCAGAACCGTGAAAACGTACTGGATGTGCTCAATGAACACATCACACAGCTGAGAAAATTCAAAAGCTGTCTTGAGAAAGAAAATTATGCCTGGCTGCAGGAATTGATAGAAAATGCAAATAAAATAAAGAGGATCATAAAATAATTAATTTTACCATGCAAGCAATCGAAACAACCATGAAGAATTTAGTACAGGAAAAATGGAACAAGCGTCCATTGATCATCTCAGGACCCTGCAGTGCAGAGACTGAGGAACAGGTGATAGAAACCGCTACCCGCCTCGCTGCCACTGGTAAAGTTGATATGCTGAGGGCCGGGATCTGGAAGCCCAGAACAAGACCGGGAATGTTTGAAGGCATCGGTGCGAAGGGCCTGCCATGGCTGCAACGTGCAAAAAAGATGACAGGCCTGCCCACGACGGTAGAAGTGGCCACCGGCAAACAGGTGGAAGATGCTCTTACTTTCGATGTGGATGTGCTCTGGATCGGCGCCCGCACCACCGTCAATCCATTCAGCGTACAGGAAGTAGCCGATGCACTGAAAGGCGTAGACGTACCTATAATGATAAAAAATCCCATCAATCCTGACCTTGAATTATGGACGGGAGCTGTGGAGAGAGTAGAGAAAGCAGGCATCAAGCAAATTGGACTCATACATCGCGGATTTTCATCCTATGGCAACACCGAATACCGCAATGCGCCGATGTGGCATCTGGCCATCGAAATGAAAAGACGCAATCCAACGATGATGCTCATCAACGACCCAAGTCATATCTCGGGCCGCAGGGATATTCTGCTTGATGTGGCGCAGAAAGCCATTGACCTCGACTTCGACGGACTGATGATTGAAAGTCATATCGATCCCGACAATGCCTGGAGCGATGCAAAACAGCAGGTAACGCCTGAACGCCTTGCCGAAATGCTGGATACCATCATCTGGAGAAAAGAAGACATCAATTCTGAAGAATATCACGCTGCGCTTGAGAAATTGAGACAGCAGATCAACCACCTGGACGATGAGCTGATGCAGATCCTAGGACAGAGAATGAAAGTAGCAGAGAAGATTGGTGAATACAAAAAGAACAACAGCATTACCATCCTGCAGACGAACCGCTGGAACGAGATCCTGGAAAGAGCTGTGAATAAAGGAGAGAAACTGGGATTAAGCAATGAATTCATCACGAGATATTTTGATGCAGTTCACATGGAAAGCATCAATCATCAGAATAAGATCATGAACAGCTAATGACTCATAAATCATATTCATTCTCGCATTCAAAGGTCGATTATTATTTTGCAGGAGGATTTTCGCATCTTAAATCCATTTGTGATCCAAAGCAAACGGTGATCATTACGGATGAAAACATTTTTCGGATTTATGAAAAGAAATTCAAAAAATGGAATTGCATTGTCCTGAAGGCCGGCGAAGATTTTAAAGTGCAGGCAACGGTAGATACCGTCATTGACCAGCTGATTGAAATGGGTGCCGACCGTAAAACGATGCTGGTAGGCATTGGTGGGGGAGTAATAACGGACATCACCGGTTATATCGCGTCGGTTTATATGCGCGGCATCAGATTCGGATTTCTGCCAACTACGCTTCTTGCAATGGTAGATGCATCTATTGGCGGAAAGAATGGAATAGATGTCGGCATATATAAGAATATGGTAGGCACGATCCGACAGCCGGCATTCATTCTCCATGACATGCTTTTCTTAAACAGCCTTCCGCAGAGTGAATGGGAGAATGGCTTTGCAGAAATCATCAAACATGCCGCCATAAAGGATTTGACGATGTTTAAAGAACTCGAAGTTTCATCCCCGGCGAAATACAAATCGAAGAAAACGGCTATCTGTGACCTTGTGAAAAGGAATGTCATTTTAAAAACGCGGGTTGTTATTTCGGATGAATATGAAAGCGGTGACCGAAAGCTGCTCAATTTTGGACATACACTCGGCCATGCGCTGGAAAATCAGTACGAATTATCACACGGACAGGCCATCTCGATAGGCATGACCTACGCAGCAGGTATTTCAGAACAATTGTTGGGTTTTAAAGAAAAGGAAAGACTGGTGGCATTGCTTGAGAAATACAATCTGCCAACCTATGCAGAGTTCGATAAGAAAAAAGCATTCGAGGTTCTAAAAAAAGACAAGAAAAAAGCGGATGGCCAGATGAGTTATATACTCCTCTCCCGAATTGGCAAGGGGGTTACGAAGTCGATTCCTCTTGGTGAACTGGCCGGCATCATTGAATCGCTATAATATTATTATGATTGTTACTGTCACACCCTCCATATTAAGGGGCAATATCCAGGCACCTGCTTCCAAGAGTTCGATGCAGCGGGCATGTGCGGCTGCGTTGATTTTAAACGGCACTTCTGTCATCAGCAATCCGGGTCATTCAAATGATGACCGGGCAGCGATGGATATCATACAGAAATTAGGGGCGGTGATAAAATTTGAAGACGATAAGCTCGTAGTGCAAAGCAGCGGGGTGAAGCCCGTTGCAGAAAGCATTGATTGCGGTGAAAGCGGACTGAGCATCAGAATGTTTACCCCGATTGTAGCTCTCAGCAAATCGACCATCACCGTTACAGGAAGCGGCAGCCTGGGCAGCAGGCCGATGGATTTCTTCGACCAGGTACTTCCACAGGTAGGGGTTACCGTTAGATCCGCCGGTGGACGACTTCCGCTGGTCATCGAAGGACCGATTATACCACAGGATATTTCTATAGATGGCTCTTTGAGTTCGCAATTTCTCACCGGGCTGCTGATGGCTTATGCTTCGGCCGGTGCAGACGGAAAGACGATATCGGTAAATGGATTGAAGAGCAAACCCTATATAGACCTTACGCTGAAGGTGATGGAATCGTTTGGGCTCCCGGTGCCCGTCAATCACAACTATGAATCTTTTCAGTTTGGAGAGACAGTGGTGCGCAATGGACCGGAGGCAGTACATTATACAGTAGAAGGTGATTGGAGCGGTGCGGCTTTCCTGCTGGTTGCGGGCGCTGTTGCCGGGCCCATCACGGTGCACGGACTCGACGTATTTTCTACCCAGGCCGACAAAGCTGTTCTGCAGGCACTGATGAGTTGCGGCGCTGCCATTTCTGTACAACCCGAAAAAATAGAAATCGGTCCAATGCCACTCAAAGCCTTTCATTTCAATGCGACCGATTGTCCGGATCTTTTCCCTCCATTGGTTGCGCTGGCGGCCTTTTGTGAAGGGACGACCGTGATCGAAGGCGCCGGCAGACTGACCCACAAAGAATCAAATCGTGCGCTTACATTGCAGGAAGAATTTGGAAAAATGGGAGTTGAGATCAGTCTGCAGGACGACCTGATGATCATACGCGGTACAAAAATCGTAAAAGGCGCTGATGTGCATTCACACCACGATCACAGAATAGCGATGGCTTGTGCAGTAGCGGGCTTGCGGGCAGAAGGCGAAATGACTATTGGCGATGCCGATGCCATCAACAAATCGTATCCCGATTTTTATCAGCATCTTTCTGAACTCGGCGCCACAATTGTAAAAAAGGTAAACGCATGAACAGCTTTGGACAATCTTTCAGAATAAATATTTTCGGCGAATCGCATGGAGCATCTGTGGGCATCGGCATCGATGGATGCCCGGCCGGACTGAGCATATCTCCCGAAGATTTTGTGGTGGATATAGAACGCCGAAAGGGTGGTATGCAAAAGGGTACAACTCCGCGCAAAGAAGATGATATTCCAATCTTCAAATCAGGCGTTTTCAATGGTAAGACTACCGGCGCGCCGATTACCATACTTTTTGAAAACAACAATACCCGTAGTGGTGATTATGAGAAGCAGAGAGCAGTGCCCAGACCTGGCCACGCAGATTTTGTAGCAGGCCAGAAATTTGGTGGCTATGAAGATTATCGCGGCGGTGGTCATTTCAGCGGTCGTCTCACGGTATGCCTGGTGGCCGCAGGAGTGATTGCAAAAAAATTACTTGCCTTGCAGTCAATCGTCGTAAATGCAACGATCACCGAAATAGGAGGAGAGACCGATACAGAAAAGGGTTTACAAAAAGCGATCGATGCAAAGGATTCGGTGGGAGGCATCGTAGAGTGCAGAGCCAACGGACTGCCAATCGGGCTTGGAGAACCATTTTTTGATTCAGCTGAATCATTGCTTGCCCATGCAGTCATGGCTATTCCCGCCGTGAGGGGCGTGGAATTCGGAACGGGTTTTGCCGCTGCAAAAATGTTTGGCGTAGAACACAATGATGCAATTGAGGACAAGACAGGAAAGACAAGAACCAATCACGCCGGGGGCATTGTGGGAGGCATCAGCAATGGAAATGAACTCGTCTTCAGGATTGCCATCAAGCCGACCTCATCGACGCCAAAGGAACAGCAGACGCTGAATCTCGAATCAGGAGAAGTGGAATCTTTTTCGGTAAAAGGACGTCATGATCTTTGCATTGCTTTAAGGGTGCCGGTGGTTCTGGAGGCGGTCACCGCGTTTGTATTGGCCGACCTCATGATACGCGAGCAGCGCATACCCCGCATTCTCCAATAATATTGTAAATTGCCTAAATGCCGATTATTTATCATCTAACGACTGCTGCAGAATGGGATGCCGCCCGGAAAACAGGGAAATACGAATCTCCTTCACTTGCAAACGAGGGATTTATTCATTGCTCAGAACAGAGCCAGGTGGCCGCCACACTGCAGAGATATTTTCAGGGAAAAGAAAATGTGCTGAAGCTTGTCATCGATACCGATAAACTTTCCAGTCCGTTTATATTTGAATGGTCCCCATCTACGGCAGATACTTTTCCGCATATTTATGGTCCGATCAATATTGACGCGGTGGTTGGGGTTGAGACGATGTAAGCACGTAATGACAGTCACCCCGGAGCGAAGCCGAGGGGTCCCCAGCCGACCGGAGTTGAGTCTCCTACAGTGGTGGGGGATTTCTCCACTCGCTGCGCTCGGTCGAAATGACCTAAGGCAGAAACTGCTCAGTGATCTTAACCACCTTTCCATTTTCTATTTTTAAGATAAAAACACCATCCTTGATTTTCTTTTTCAGGAATGCAAGCGCAAGTTCATTCTGCATGGCTCTGTCAGAACCACCGGAAGAAGCGGCAAAACTGAAGTTTTTTACCAAAGGTATTTTTACGAAATCTTCCTTGTCGTTTACAATAAAGTAGTCATCAAGGGGATCAGCCTCGCCTCTTTTTTTCGCAGCGGCAGCAGCTTCATCACCCATCAGAAACTGAATATAATCGGCCATGATAAAAAGCGAGTCAGACGCCGATTCTACAGATCTGATATAACAGTATTGTCCATCGAGCGGTTTTGTCTGCGCTTCTACCGGAATAATTTCAACTTTTGGCGTGTCGGCCCGGGGCGGTGGTGCAGAATCAAATTCCACCCCGGTATAGTCTGCGTCCTGCCCATTGTTATTGCATGAAAACAGAAAGATACAGACAGCTGCAAAAACGGTTTGGAGAGTCGGGAAAAAATGCCTTTGTTTGAGTATATTCATCAGGATGCTTTACGGCCCCAATTTAAAGAATTCGCCCTTACCGATTATGATTCATAATAAATACAGGAAAACCCTGTCAGTTTTACTTCTTGCTTTTTCGATTTTTGCTTCCGGATGCACCAATTCTGAGGAAAAGCCACCTGACACGGTCGAAGTAAAACAGCCCGAACAAATAGATATCAAGGCCGGCGAACTCATAGAGCAAATGATCCGTTATGCCGATGAAAACAAAGGCCATATCAATGATTCGGTAGAACTCAGGCAGTTTCAGCTGGTGAAAACCTATTATACCAACAACCAGTTTCAACCGGTATGGAGTACCCGCGACGAATGGAACCCGATCGCTGACTCGCTCTACCGCTTCATTTATTTCAGCAAACACTACGGATTGTTTCCCACAGATTACCATGTGGCCTCCTTACTCAATATGCGGAATGGCCTCGTTGCCGATACCCTTCACAAAAAGAATGCAGCGCTCTGGGCCCGCGCCGACCTCATGCTGACCGATGCCTACCTCAATATAGCTACCCATCTTAAATTGGGCAGACTGCCAAAAGACAGTGTCACACTGAGAAATGACTCGATCGTAAAACCCGATTATTTTCTTGGACTCCTGCAAGAAGCGATTGGCGACAAAAACATCGTCTCACATCTTAATTCTACCGAACCTTCACACCGGGGCTACCGCGAACTAAAGGCCGTCATCCCGGCTTTTCTTGATTCGGCAAAGCTTGTTCCAACCACTTATATCAGCTACCCCTACAGAGATACCGCCGCTTTCAAAGTGCAGGTGATAAAAAGGTTTTCGGAACTGGGTGAACCCATTGCCGCAGGTGACACACAACAGCTGCGACAAGCGGTGATAAAATATCAGAAAGAAAAGGGAATCCGTGCCACGGGAGAAATCGGTGCCCAAACCGCCGCCAGCTTAAACACAAACGACTGGGAACGATTCAAAAGAATTGCCATTACGCTTGACCGTTATAAGATGCTTGCGGATACCATGCCCGAAAAATACATCTGGGTTAACATTCCGGCGTTCCAGATGCAGCTGAGAGATACAGATACCGTGGGTATTGAGTCGAGGGTAGTGGTGGGTAAACCAATCACCCGCACACCCCTGCTGACCGGACGCATCACAGATATGGTGACCTATCCCCAATGGACGATCCCCACCAGTATCATCGCGAAGGAAATCCTGCCGGGAATAAAAAAAGATCCCGAATACCTGGCCAAAAAAGGCTACTCACTGGTAGACGACAAGGGTGAGGTGATTGACCCTTATACGGTGGACTGGACAAAATACAAAAAAGGCATTCCCTATAAAGTGGTGCAGGGAAGCGGCGACGACAACGCCCTGGGTATTCTGAAATTTAATTTCAGCAACAAGTACAGCGTATATCTTCACGACACCAACCAGCGCTACTTTTTCAAAAATACCATGCGGGCACTTAGCCATGGATGCGTAAGAGTACAGGAATGGCAAAAATTAGCTTACTTTATTTTAAGTAACGATAGTATTAACGGACCCGTTAATATTCAATCGTTTAAGTCGGATAGCCTTCGTGCATGGCTGCAAAGAAAAGAGAAGCATGTTATACCAGTTCGCACCCGGATACCGTTATATATCCGGTATTTTACCTGCGAAGCGAGGGAGGGAAAGCTGAAGATCTATGACGATATTTATGGGGAAGACAAGATCCTGAGCGAGCGGTATTTTGCCAGTAAACCTATCTTTTGATGAGAAACCACCTTGCTGGTGTAGTTTTTCTCTGCCTTTTTTTCGCCATGCCGGCACTGGCACAGAACAAGCTCCGCCCGATATCCAACACAAAAGAAACCATTCAATATGGTGTGGCAAGTTATTACGCCAATAAGTTTCAGGGTCGTCAGACCGCCAACGGCGACATTTTCGACCAGCAGAAATTAACCTGCGCCCACAATAGCCTTCCCTTTAATACCTGGATACGTGTCACCAACCTCCGCAACGGAAAAACAATTGTAGTGCGGGTAACCGACCGTCTTCATCACAAAAACAAAAGACTGGTTGATTTGTCTCTGCGGGCAGCGTCCAGGCTGGGATATACCAAGAGGGGCCTCACAAGAGTGAAGGTAGAAGTGCTCGACAAAAAACCTCCTGAAGCCTGAAATTGAACGGGTTAATAATTATTTCACATTTTGAGCCCTTCCAGCTATTTTTGCCCTACCACATCAAAACTATCTTGTTATGAAGAAATTGCTGTTAGCACTGCTGGCCGTGACGGCCTGCCTGAATGAAGCTATTAGCCAGGAAAGCAACTATATTAAGAAACCCGCCCTAGGTATCACCTTCTTTTTCAATGACTTTGAGAGCGCTGCGAATGTAAAACAGAATGGGCTGTCCAATTCTCTCCGCGACAGGAAATTTGGAAAACTCAAGGAAATGTCACCAGGTCTGGCTGTGAACTATGTCCAGGGCCTGACCAATCATATCGATATCACCGCAAATCTCGGCGGCTCATTTGTTGACTATCCGATCGCAAACCGCTCGGTGTTCGCAAATGATAATTTTTTGCTGGAGGGCGACCTGTCCATTAACGCGAAGATGTTTACCGACAACTACTGGTTTTCACCTTTTGTGACTGCCGGAATCGGAGGGTCAAAATACAAAGGCTATTACGGCGCCATTGTGCCGGTTGGCTTCGGTGTACAACTCAATATCATCGATGAGGCATATGTGCTGGTCAACGCACAATACAGACTTGGAATCACCGACAATACAACCAACCATTTTTACTTTGGACTTGGTATAGTTGGATCACTTGGAAAGAAAAATTAATGACTATTATTAAATATACTGATGCCCCGCAATGCGGGGCATTTTCGTTGCCACTTGCCGTCAGCCCATTTTGACTTTTTATTTTTGTCTTTACCACTTACTTTCACACGATCCAAATTGAATAACATGAAGAAACTTCTCGCGCTGTCCTTCACCGTTTTGTCTTTTCTTTTTTCGTTTTCACAATTACAATCTCCTTCTCAGTTTCTCGGATATGAGCTTGGTTCACACTACACACCGCATTTCAACATCGTAAATTATTTTAACCATGTGGCCGCACAATCGCCGTCCATGGTCCGCATCGAACAGTATGGTAAAACAAATGAGGGAAGACCATTGATACTGGCATATATCGCCGCACCGGAAAAATTAAACGACCTCGAGAATATCCGCAAAAACAATATGCGGCTCGCCAGCAGCTCACTGGATAAAATGGCGGCCAATGAAAACGCACCAGCCATCGTCTGGCTCAGCTACAATGTACATGGCAACGAACCTTCCTCTTCAGAAGCGGCCATGATGACGATCTACGAACTGGTTAATCCAGCCAATTCCCGTTCCAAAGAATGGCTGAAGAATACCGTAGTGATCATTGACCCCTGCATTAATCCGGACGGACGCGACAGATACGCCAACTGGGTAAATACTGTAACAGGCATGACCCCCAATCCGAATTTTCTTGCGCGCGAACACATGGAACCATGGCCAGGCGGAAGGAGTAACCATTATAATTTTGACCTCAACCGCGACTGGGCCTGGCAAACACAGGTAGAATCCGTGCAGCGGATGATAAAATACAATCAATGGCTGCCGCATGTGCATGTCGACTTTCATGAGCAGGGATACAACGAACCCTATTATTTTGCGCCGGCAGCAGAACCATTTCATGAGGTGATTACAACATGGCAGCGTGATTTTCAAACGCAGATCGGAAAGAACCATGCAAAATATTTTGATCAGAACGGATGGCTGTATTTCACAAAAGAAAGATTCGACCTTTTCTATCCGAGTTATGGAGATACCTATCCTACTTATTCCGGAGCCATTGGCATGACCTATGAGCAGGGGGGTGGACCACGCGGAGGCCTTGCAGTCACCATTGAGGATGGCGATACCCTGACGTTGCTTGATCGCCTTACCCATCATTATACTACCGGTATGTCTACCGTAGAGATCACCTCTCTCAATGCACAGAAAGTAGTCTCCGAATTCAGAAAATATTTCAATGCCGCAGTGCAAACGCCCGGCGGAGAATTTAAAAGCTATGTTGTCCGCGATGATGGCACAGACCGCATCACCAGACTGAAATCGCTGCTGAAAAAAAATGACATCAGCTGGGTTCAGTTAAATGGCGGCAATGAAATCACTGGTCTCAGTTATGAGTCAGGGAAAAACGAAGGCTTCCGTCC
>JACMLD010000333.1 GCA_014379785.1 Chitinophagaceae bacterium | reverse complement strand
AGCATCAGCGCAACAGAAATCAGACAACACAAACCCATCATAAAAGGTGACATCCCTTTTAATATAACCATATCGTATCCGCGCAGACCGACGGTGACACCGGTTTGAAAAAATGTTATCAATCCCGCAACAATACAGATCACCGCACCAATAAATGTAAAAATGGCAAAAGCATAAAGTATGCGACTGGCAGTTTCTTTCGCCAGACCCTTACCCATGCCGAAAATGAGGGGAAAGATCAACAACGGCAACTTCTGCTGTAATTTAAAAAGCGCCTCCTCAGTATTGGTTGAATAGAAATACCCGCCCACCACGAGCAGGTACAAAGAAATAAAAAGGAGAACCCATCTTGTCCGGGTGGTACTAAGATCGAATTGCTTTTTATCAAACAGTAACCAATAGACGAAAATGGTAATCGTGAGGATCGAATTCAGCAAGGGCCAGAAAATGATCGAACCGGCGAGTGCCACTCCCAGAACAGTATACACTTTTTGCTGTTGATTACGCAAGGTATTGACCAACTGCATAGCCATCAGGATTTACCTTTTACAAGGCTCTTTATCAAAAGCCAGATGAACATTGAATTTGTAACGAGATATCTTTTGAAAAGACGTCCGGGTTCCTGTGCGAGCCTGAACACCCATTCCAGTCCCGCCACCTGCATCCATTTTGGCGAACGTTTCTGCAAACCTGCAGTTACATGAAAAGCCCCTCCTACTCCAAGCAAAACCGAATTGATCCTGTGTGAATAAGTGGCCATCCACTTTTCCTGCTTCGGACAACCCAGCGAAACCATCACAACATTCGCTCCCGAATCATTGATTTGATTGATATAAACGGTCTGCTCTTCGTCCGACAATTTCCTAAATGGTGGTGAGATGGCCCCGGAAACAACGGCACCGGGATATTTGTCGCTGATAGAAGCCATTAAACCATCCAGCACCTCCTGCGTAGATCCATAGAGGAAAAATCGAAGTCCCGGGACCTTCAAAATCGCGGGCATGAAATCCATCCCCGATATGCGATCCTGTTTTTTATTGTGCAATAACCTGCAAGCAGTTGCTATCGGCATGCCGTCGGCAAGGACGAAATCAGCACCATTCACCTGCTCAAGAAACGACGGATCCTGATGGGCCTCAATGGTCATATGAACATTCGCAAAACACACATAGGAAGGCTTGCGCAATGCAGCGAGCTTCGCTACCTCCTTCACTGAATCAGAAAAACTGATCTCACTGACTGATAGACTCAGAATTTTCATCCGGCTATACATCGGACTTGTTTTTTGCGATGACAGATTTGTATAACCTGAAAATTGCTTCGAAGTGTGTATTTGCATTGTAATTGTCGAGATAAGTTTGTCGGGCAGCTTCATACATGCTGCCCATATTTTCATTTGAATCGAAACGGTTCAGCGCCTCACACAATGCATCTGAATCGCCAGCGGTAAAATGATATCCATTCAGGCCATCCCGCACCATTTCTTTCATACCTCCCAACCTGGACGCGATCACCGGTGTGCCCGTTGAAAAAGCTTCTGCAATGGTAAAAGGCAATCCTTCATAACAAACAGAAGGGAAGATAAGTGCCCTTGCTTTTTCCATCAACTCCAATACCTGCTTCTTTTCCTGCTTTCCAACAAAACTGATGTTTCCGGCACCCTCTGATTTCTGCTCCAACTCATTGCGCTCAGGTCCATCGCCCGCAATAACCAAATTCTGTGCCGGGGTTTTGAGAAAGGCCCCGAGCAAGCTATTGACACCCTTTTCCTTTGACAAGCGGCCAACGTATAAAAAATGATCACCCCGCGGGATACCCCGGAGTTTATGGTCAGGCACATAATTAGGAATGACCGATGTTTTTTCGGGATCAGGTGAATAGGAAGAATGCAGAAATTTGTCTTTGGCGAAATCCGTCAGCGCGATAAAATGATCGACTTTCTCCGTCCACGCACCGGTCAGCTTATGTACCCCGGTTACGGCAGTAACCAGCGCAGACTCCGCCGCTGAATCGCGATAGCAGCGGTACTTTACTCCGTAAACAGGAAAGGTTTTGTTGACACAAAGTTCGCAGATATGATTGTCGCGCAACAAAAGTCCATTCGCACAGATAAGGCGATAATTATGCAGCGTCATAACCACGGGTATCTTCAACCGCGCTGCTTCGTACAAAACCGAAGCAGATGCAGTAAAAAACAGGTTGTGCACGTGGATGATGTCGGCATGGAAAGTCTTTAGCTTCTCCTTTAATCTCCCCGCTGACTCGCGGTTATAAAATGCTTTCAGTGCTGCGGCAGCTTTCGCCATACCAGCACCAATTTCATCATTGTTAAATTCGAGTAGTTCTGCCTCATGCCCTTTTTCGCGCAGCAGCTGTATCTCAAGCGCTACAGCAGTATCCTCCCCTCCCTCCAGCTTATACCTGTTGTGTATGAAAAGAATTTTCATGCTTTTGGAATTGGGTTAACTGCGTTTGTCCGTCTCAGTGAGATGCACCTGGCCACAAATCCCATCATCATCCAGTAACCGCCCGCGTAGATGGGGGTTTCAAGGGTGGGATTGAAAAGGCTGATGATAGTAATTGCAAAAAAACTCCAGAATATCAATATCTCATTATTAGCTCTGTAGTAGTTTTTGAATTTGAAATACTCGCGGAAAATAATAGCATAAATCGGCACAATCAACAATAAGTAAACAACTCCAAGCCGGCTAAACAAATAAACATAAGAGTTATGCGCTCCCATCACATACGGCAGGCTTTCGAGCTTGCTATAGTCGGCAATCGGATAATAATACAAGGCTGGAGTGCCAAACCCGATACCAAAAATATTCGCTGGAAATCGGTCCACAATCAACTGATTCCACAAAACAAGTCGCCATGTATTGTTGCCATCCAGATTGAGGATGGGATGCGACTTCATCACATTTTT
>JACMLD010000332.1 GCA_014379785.1 Chitinophagaceae bacterium | reverse complement strand
TTTTTCGGGCAGCCGAAGCTGTGGCACACCTATAGGAGGGTGTATCAAAAGTAAAACCGATTTTTTGGTTTTCGTATTTAATGCAGGGTTTTCCACAATATGGCTGGATAAAGGATGTTCTTTCTTGTTTTCAGTTTTCAGATCCTGCTTTTCCACAATGTTGCTGTATAAATATTATGTTGTCCCAACTGCATAAATGAACAGTTTTTGCGGTCCTATATGCATGGCAAGAGGTAAAACACTTAAGGTAGCTTTCAAGCAAAATCATCAACATCAGCTGATGGTATTTCCACCGAACCTGGACGAGCTGGTTGGTTCTGATCATCCGGTGCGTGTGGTTAATACGGTGTTGGACAAGCTAGACATCAGTTCGCTGGTAGACCAATACAAACCCGGTGGCACCAGCAGTTATCATCCGCGCATGCTACTTAAGGTGCTGGTTTATGCTTACATCAACAACATCTACAGCAGTCGCAAAATAGAGGAAGCACTGCAACAGAATATTTACTTTATGTGGATAGCGGGCATGAGTCGCCCGGATCATAATACAATCAATCGTTTCCGGGGACAGCGTCTGCAAAAGGCCCTGCAGCCAATCTTCACCCAAGTGGTGCTCTTGCTATGCGAAGAAGGTGTGATGAGTATTAAGGATCTGTATACTGACGGAACAAAGATAGAAGCCAACGCCAGCCGGTACACCTGCGTGTGGGGGAAATCGGTAGAGAAAAATAAACAAAAGATCACACAGCAGTTAAATGAACTATGGCAGTATGCTCAGCAGGTAGCAGCCTCAGAAATGGATGATACCGATCCCACCACTTTCACAAAGATTGACGCAGAAAAAGTGTCAGCAACGATTGAAAAAATCAATGAGGCCCTCAAGGACAAGAAGGTTTCCAATAAGGTAAGGCAACAACTTGATGAAGCTAAAAGCTGGCCTGCGGAGCTTGAAAAATGTGAAGAGCAGGAAAAGATCCTCGGCACCGAAAGGAGCGGTTATAGCAAAACAGATCCCGATGCTACTATTATGCGTATGAAAAATGATGACTCACCAACAGGCCAACCAAAACCTGCATATAATGTCCAGATCTCAACCAACAGTCAGTACATCGGCTCTTACAGCATCCATCAAAATTCCGCAGATACCACTACGCTGATCAGCCATCTGAGCGCTCACGAACAACAATACAAGGAACTTCCAGATAACCTAATCGCAGATGCCGGATATGGCTCTCACCAAAACTACAAGTGGCTTAAGGATAACGAGATCCAGGCCTTTGTAAAATCGCGGGATTTTGATCGTTCTCAAAATGCTGAAATCAATGAACAGAAACCATATTCCCAGGATAAACTGCCTTACGATAGCAGCACCGATCAGTTCACCTGCCCGGCAGGACAACCGATGAAGTTTGTTAAAAGAAGAACCGAAAAAACCAAGACCGGGTTCGAACAAGAAATTCGTCATTATCAGGCGCAGAATTGCCAGGGATGCCCGCTGCGCTCAAAATGCCATAAAGCCAAAGGCAACAGGATCATACATGTGAATTTGGAATACACAAGTTTAAGGAAAACGGCAGAAGAGCTTTTGAAATCAGAGGAAGGAATAAAGAAACGCAAGCAGCGATGTTTTGATGTAGAGCCGGTCTTTGGAAACATCAAAAACAATCATCAGTTTAATCGCTTTATGCTAAGAGGCAAGGCCAAAGTTGAAATTGAAATCGGTTTATTGGCACTGGCACACAACTTAAGAAAGAAAGCCGCCTGAAAAGGTGACTTTATGAAAAGATCTTCTCCCCCCAATAAATTTCTACCTCAGTTTGCATAAACAAATCCCACGCATTTAAACATCCACTATAAGTTCGCATATGATGCACCATACCAGGCAGCATAAAAATTGGCTAAAAAACTTTTGATACACCCTCCTATAGGTGTGCCACACCGTGGTGCGCCCATTTATGTATAGCACAGATGAGGTTGATACAAGAACTGAGCAAATATGGAGGATGAATGAAAAGTCCGTGACCAAATTATTTATTAAAAACCAGGAAGTGGCCTCAGTAAAAATTGACCCTATGCGGAAAACAGACATTTTTGGTCGCCTTCTAAATATTAGTTTAACCTTACAAACCAAATTCTAAAGTTCATTAACTTAGTTTCTTTTCATTCGTTCCAAAGTAATTTTTATGAAGAAGTTTATTACCAGCAGCGGTTTGCTTTTTTTGACGTTGATCGCCTTTGGTCAATCTAATCCTCTATGGCTAAGATATCCTGCCATATCTCCTGATGGAAAAACTATTGTATTCTGCTATAAAGGAGACATATACAAAGTGCCTTCATCCGGTGGTGACGCCGTGCCGCTTACTCTGCACGAAGCCTATGATGTAATGCCTGTGTGGAGTCACGACGGAAAGCAGATTGCATTTGCCAGCGACCGTTATGGAAACGCTGATGTATACGTGATGCCGGCAACCGGTGGTGAAGCAAAAAGATTGACTTTCCATTCTTCTAATGATATTCCGTATGACTTCACGCCCGATAATAAAAATGTTTTGTTCGG
>JACMLD010000331.1 GCA_014379785.1 Chitinophagaceae bacterium | reverse complement strand
GCCGACGGCTGGGTTGTTTTCTCTGCAGTTGATGTGCAGACCAAGGTTGACAAATCGCTGGTAAAAGTTCCGACCAATGGCAAAAAAATCACTCGCCAGGAATTTCAGAAAATGATGGATGAAGCTTTCGGTCCTAACAGCGGCGGCGGTCCTCAGATCAGGATTATGACGAGAGAGAACTAAAGTGAATGAGTAGATGAGCAAATGAGCAAATAAGCAAATTTTGGTGCTCCGCGAGTAATTTGAGAATGAGACTCGCTGCGCTCGCGTGCAAGGTGCAGTCATTTCGACCGAGCGAAGCGAGCGGCGAAATCCCAAATCAGGCGCGCAGCACCAAAATTTGCTCATTTGCTCATTTGCTCATTTGCTAATCTACCTATCCCCCTAGTTCCCAATCACTTTAATCGTGCCACTGTTTTTATTAAAAGGAAGATTCTTGCCGGCGAACTTATTGATATTATAAGTAAAGCTCAGCTGGCCATAACGCTTCAGCACGTTGTATGATACATCTTCAATATAGTTCTGGTTGGCATTTCGGTTCACCCCAATATTCTGATTGAGAATATCATTTATGTGCAAACGCAGTTCACCTCTTTTGTTTTTAAACAACTGCTTCGCCAGGCCGGCATTCCAGATAAAATAATTGGCATTGTAACCCTCCACCAGTACGGATCTGGTGTTATAATCCATTTCGCTGGAAATACTAAAGCCAGCAGGAAAATAAAAATTGGTTTCAAAAGAATATTGCTGCGTCCAGTATTTTGAATCCTGATTGGTCTGCAATGAATAGTTGACATTGTTATAACCTGCACTCACCCCTGCAGTAAAATCAAACATCTCCTTATAATTGTATGACCAGGTGAGTTGCGCGTTTCCATTCCACGATCTTATATTATTCTTCTGCGAATTGATAAACGCCAGGTTTCTTCCCGCTGAGGCCGATGTATTCAGATTGACAGTGCTCTTCAATTTTTTTACCGCAAATCCCCAGGAAGCATTGCCCGAAACAGTATACACGCCATTTGCATTTACAGGCTGCGTAATCCGCTCACCCTGGGCAGAGAGAAAATCCGCATTTACAATCCGGTCATTGGTCAGACTCGCATTCAGCGATGCAAAAAAACTTGTTTTCTGAAATGGGTCGAAGGAAGAATAATTGGCATTCAGTCTATGGGTGTACTCCTGCTGCAAATCCGGATTACCACGCCTGATGTTCAAAGGGTCTGTATTGTCATCTATCGGTTGCAGCTGACTCACTGACGGCTGTCGCGTCATAGCATTATAAAAGAACCGCAGATTTTTATACCGGTTGATACTGTACTGCATATTTGCGTTCGGCAAAAAATTGGTGAAAGACCGCTGCAAACTGCTGTCGAGCGAAAGCAGGTTAAAATCGCTCTTCAACTTTGCAAACTGCATTGAACTACCTATCGCCAAAGTCACCTTCTTTCCCTGCAGGCGCCAGTTGAGCCCTGGCCTGTGGTAGGTATACTCATTCGAAAACTTCGTGGTGAGGGCATCGTTTATGACGCTGTGCTTGCCGGTGGACTTATCATAGTCAAAAGTATTTCTTGCAGATTCACTCAGCGTCGATGCCACATTGTAATTCAATTCCAGCAGTGATATTTTTGAAAGCGCTTCGGTAAATGACAACACAGCACTGTAATTTTTGGAGTCTGCATCCTGGTTGTTGATCTGGTTAAGCGTATCACCGCGTTTTAAACTGCCATCAGGATTGTAAAATGCATTCTCCGAACTCAACCTTCCATCTGACTGCGTTTGATTAATTCCAAATCCAATATTTGCAGAAAATGTTCTGCCTTTCTTTGGAAACCGATGCCTGAACAATGCATTGCTGTTCCAATTGTAGCCATCACCTTTTATATAAGAATTTGCAATGCCTCCGTTCAGCCGCTGACCCTTTGCAGAAACGGAATTGTATTCACTGCTGCTCGCCAGGTCAGATTGCTGATAATTCAGAGACGAACTGATTCTCAAAGAATTCATCGAATCAATTTTATAGTCATTGGCGAAATTGACCCTGTGACTTTCATTTCTGCCAATACTCTTGTTGTCCTTAACAGTTGTATAATTGTTTCCGGGAATGAGCCACTGCTGATTCATTTTTTCCAGCTTTTCATTCTCCATTTTATTATAGAAATAGCTTCCCGTCAGATCCATTTTCTTCTGAAGACTGTTGTTATAATTAAGACCGCCTGCCCAGGTAGTGGTGATGCCCGGATTTGAACTGCCGCCACCGGGACCTCCGCCCTGAACAGACAATCCGCTGCTGCTGATATCAATGTTTCCACCTTTTCCGCCACCGGCTCCTGGTAACCCTCCCGAAAAATTCAGAATATCCATAAAAGAGAATCCCTGCTTATTGGTGTTGTTGGCCATTCCGATGGCCGACATCTGCCTGTCACCGCTAAAACTGTTGACATTCATTTTTCCTTCGTACCTGCCCTGGTCTCCAGCGCCAACAGTCGCCCTGCCAAACAATCCATTTTTCTTGTCCTGCTTAATGGTCAGGTTGATTGTCTTTTCACTGTTTCCGTCATCGAAACCCGAAAACCGGCTTTGGTCAGATTTTCGGTCAAACACCTGCACCTTGTCGACTACATCAGAGGGAAGATTTTTTGTTGCCATTTTTGGATCATTTCCAAAAAACTCTTTCCCATCAACCAACACTTTTTTGACCTCTTCTCCATTGGCTTTGATTTTACCATCCTTATCCACCTGTATACCCGGCAGCTTTTTCAACAGGTCTTCAACTACGGCATTAGGCTTGGTTTTAAAAGAGCCCGCGTTGAATTCGAGGGTATCGTTGCGGATAGTGACCGGAGGCGCTTCTGCTACTACCGTAACCTCTTCAAGCATATTAGATTTTGACAGAAGAGGAAGACTGCCAAAGTCAATAACCGGGATATGCTCATTTATCACAAAATCGCGATCGAGATTCCGAAATCCAATATGCGTGACAAGCAAACGGTATTTTCCCGAACTCAAACCTTTGATCGAGAAAAAGCCCTCGGCATTGCTTCTTGAAAAAGACACAAGAGATGAAT
>JACMLD010000330.1 GCA_014379785.1 Chitinophagaceae bacterium | reverse complement strand
CCCTGGATATCACCTTCCACCACTCCGTTTGCGCCAATGATTACTTTGGCCGTACTGATGATGTTGCCTACAAGTGTTCCGTCAATTCTTAGGTCTGAGTTGGAGGTAATGTCTCCTTTGAGTGTAGTGCCTGCACTGATGAGGCTTGCATTGTTGCCGCTGCTTATTTCAGCGGAAAATTCGGATTTGGATTTTCCATTAAACATAGTATATCAGATTTTAGTCGTTTGATTTTTCAGGAGTCGGAACGTTCAGTGAAGTCGTGTCAAGTTTCACCGTAACATTTCCCTGCAAAACGCTTTTGATGTTTTCAAGATATTGGGTTTTCTGTGATACTGCCTGCTCTAACGAATCTGTCCGTATTTTTAGTTCACGTAACTCCCTCGTACTATTCACATCTCCATAACCAGGGATGTATAACTTGAGGGGCGTAAATACGATCAAAGCCACTGTCAGGCCAGTTAATACCACAAATATTGTGCTCAATAATATATAGACACTCATTCTGGAAAGTTTGAAGGTTACGACCTCCTCATAAGTGTCGTCATTCATCACCACCAGACGGTATCGGTTTCTCAGCCGCTTCAGGGTCGAATTCGCATCAAACATCTTTGCCATACAAATGCTTATAGATTAAAATTAGCCAAATCTGCGCTATGCCGGGCATGCTTTCCGGCATTAATTATTTTTCAACACACATAATAAATTTCCTGAAAATCAGTTAATAACCATTTAGTTTGCGTCGCACATGATTATGAACCGGTCTCGTTGGTTGTTTATGCTGGTACTTCTGGTATCCGGCCAGGTTGCTCTTTCACAGCCTGGTATCAGCTTCGATTTGAAAAAACCCGAGAAATTCGAGAACCGCAAACTCGGCTCGGAAAAGACAGACGACAAAAAATACACGGTTACCCGTCGCTTCGTTCAAAACACCGTCTCTCACTACAATTACTATTTCAACGCAAATGAAAAGCTGAAGGATATTCTCCTCCGTGCGAAAACCGATCACAAAGACGATTTTTCTGAACTGATCAGTTTTTACAACTATACGATCGACGGCACTTCAAGATACAAAACTGACCTCGACTCGGTCATTTATAAAACCACTGCCGGTATTCTCCTGCACGACCTTCGTACCAACTGGGTGGATAATTTTTATCTGCTCATGGGTCAGGCCTATTTCTATCGTAAATCTTTCGACTCCGCCTACCTGACCTTTCAATACCTCAATTTCGCTTTCTCTCCAAAAGAAGAAGATGGATATGATAAAGTAATCGGTAGCAATTCAAATGAAGGTTCAGACGCATTTTCTATCTCTACCAACGAAAAAAGAAATGTCGTAAAAAAAGTCCTCAGTCGTCCGCCGAGCCGCAATGAAGCCTTGCTATGGCAGATAAAAAACTGGATTGCCAACGATGAACTCGCAGAGGCAGCCGGACTCATCCAGACATTGAAGTACGACCCGCTATTCCCGAAGAGGCTGCACGCCGACCTTGAAGAGATGCAGGCCTGGTATTTCTACAAACAACAATTGTTTGACAGCGCCGCGGCACACCTTGAAAATGCCATGTCAAACGCAGCAAACCAGCAGGAGAAGGCGCGTTGGGAATATCTCATCGCGCAATTGTATGAAAAAAGCGGCAAGCAGGAGCTCTCATTGAAATACTACGAGCGTTCTATCAAACATACCATCGATCCTGTCATGGAAGTGTATGCGCTGCTAAACAGCATTCGCCGGAACAACGATGGCACCAGCAATGAAATCGCAATTCAACAAGCGATCGACGCACTCAATAAGATGGGACGCAGAGACAAGTATCTTATGTATCGCGACATCATATATTATACAGCCGCAAAAATGGAAATAGACCGGAAAAATCCGGAAGCGGCCAAACTGCTGTTGCAGAAAAGCATTCGCTCAAGTGCAGGTGATATGCTGCAGAAAAGTAAATCGTTTCTCGCTCTCGCTGATGTATCCTACCAGCAAAAAGATTTTGCAAACGCAAAAAAATATTACGACAGCGTAGACATGGCCACAGTGGCACCGGAAGATCTCGCTGCTTTTGGCAACCGCAAAGAAGCCCTCGGCATGATATTCACTCAACAAAATATTATTCTGCGTCAGGACAGTCTGCAAAAAATTGCAGCGATGCCCGAAGCAGAAAGAGAAGTGCTGTTGAAGAAAATGCTGCGCAGACTCAGACGCGAACAGGGATTGAAAGAAGAAGACCCCGCGGTTTACAATCCGGGATTTGTAAATACGAACGCCCCGCCTGTAGACCTTTTCAACGCTTCTGCCGCAAAAGGAGAATGGTATTTTATAAATGCTGCTGCAAAGTCCAAAGGATTTGGAGATTTTCGCAGCAAATGGGGCACCAGACCGAATACCGATAACTGGAGAAGATTCAATTCTGTTCAAAGACAGGGCCCTGCGGGAAAAGAAAATATGCAGGAATACGTGCTGACGGAAGATGCGGCTGCCAAACCATTGTCTCTCGAATCTCTGATGGACAAACTGCCGCTGACACCCGAAAAGCTGAAGACGTCTGATGACTCCATCATGAATGCACAGTTTGTACTTGCAAAAACATTGCAGGATGGACTGGAAGACTATTCTGCAGCCATCACAGCTTATGAAGCATTTCTGCAGAGATTCCCGGGAGCTCCCCAGGAAGAAGAAGCACTTTTTAATCTTTATTATTGCTACAAAAAAGCAGGAGAGACCAGCAAGATGGCTCAGGTGAAATCTATGCTCGAATCGAAATTCGGCAATGGTAAGTTCAGCAACATTGTAAAAAACCCTGGTGCAGTCGACAGCCTCAGCAAAAGGGCTGGCTCGGCATTGTACGAAGAAATTTATACCCTCTTTATCGAAGGCAGGTTTGCCGAAGCTACCGCAAGAAAAAAATCTGCAGACAGCATTTACGGAAAACATTACTGGAGTCCGCAGCTGCTTTATATCGAATCGGTGTACCATATTCAGGAGCGGAATGATTCCGTTGCAAAAATTGCCCTTGGCAATATCATATCTCTCTATCCCGGACAACCGATGGCAGTGAAAGCACAAAGACTGCTGGAAGTACTTGGGAGAAGGGCCGAAATTGAAAATTATCTCACCAACCTTCAGATAGAACGACCCGCAGGAGACAGTTCAATGG
>JACMLD010000329.1 GCA_014379785.1 Chitinophagaceae bacterium | reverse complement strand
CGTACTCTGGCTGCCAGCGATGTTTACGATTTCGATTGTCTTTACGTTTTCCTTGCTTTTGACGTAGAGAAAAAAAAAGGCAAAGAAGTTGAAGAATAGCACGAGCGCCACAGTCACGACAGTAATGCGTATAAGTTTCCGAAAATGGGCGGCGGTCATGGTCTTCATGGGATTATGGATCTCTTAAACACTAATTGGGCCTGATATATTGAATCAAGTGCACGCAATTATCCCCAACTAAGGGTTTACTCTTGTATAACGCCTGGCCGCCGTCAATAATTGTTAGTAGTCTATAACCTGTTCCTCAATTGTTTCGGGGATTTTTCGGAACTCATATTGCTGGTTTCGGAGTTGGGGGTCAAAACCGGCCTCCAGTATGGCGTCCTGCATGCCCTTATAGGTGAAACGATGGGGTGCGCCTGCCGCGCTCACCACGTTTTCTTCGATCATGATGCTGCCAAAGTCGTTGGCGCCGGCCTGGAGGCAGAGCTGGGCAACCTGTTTTCCCACAGTCAGCCAGGAAGCCTGGATATTTTTGACATTGGGAAGCATGATCCTGCTCATGGCAATCATGCGGATATATTCTTCAGCCGTGACGAGGTTTTGCACACCTCTGATGCGCGCCAGAAGGGTATCCACATCCTGGAATGTCCATGGAATAAAGGCAATAAAACCTTTGGCATCGGCGGGTTTTTTGGCCTGCACATCGCGGATCTTAACCAGGTGTTCGAAGCGTTCCCTGAGCGTTTCCACATGACCAAACATCATGGTGGCGGAAGTCGTGAGTCCGATCTGGTGTGCTTCTTCCATTATTTTTAGCCATTCGTCAGAACCGCATTTGCCTTTGCTGATCAGCCTTCTGACCCTGTCTACAAGGATTTCTGCTCCGGGGCCAGGAAGCGAGTCGAGTCCGGCCTCTTTAAGTGCCAGCAGCACCTCCCGGTGAGAGGATTTTGCGAGCTTGGTGATATGCGCAACTTCGGGTGGCCCGAGCGCATGAAGTTTCAATGTCGGGTACAGCTTTTTAAGCGTGCTAAAGAGGTCGGTGTAATAAGCCAGGCCGAGACCGGGATGATGGCCTCCCTGGAGGAGCAGCTGCTCGCCGCCGAAACGAAAAGTCTCATCGATTTTGCGGCGGTATGTATCTATGTCGGTAATATATGATTCCGGGTGGCCGGGAATCCGGTAAAAGTTGCAAAACTTGCAATTTGCAATGCAGACATTGGTTGTGTTTACATTGCGATCAATTATCCAGGTCACTTTTCCATGAGGCACCTGTATTTTTCTGAGCTCATCCGCGACATTCATCAACTCCGCCAGCGGTGCGTGTTCGAACAAAAACACGCCTTCTTCTACAGTGAGAAATTCAAAATTCAGCGCTCTTTTATATAAATCTGCTAAATCCATTTTCGGGTAATTAGAGTTTCAACATGCAAAATTAGTTCATTTAAAGGTCATCACCTTCGCGTTGATTTTATACGAGTGGTTGTACCCGATAAGTTTAAAACCACTAACTTAATCCTGCCAAAACACTCAACGATGAGATGCCGATTTGCCATTATCCTATTTCTGGTTCTTTTAGACCTAGCAAAAGCCTTTGCACAGGAAGAATTTGTGGGACCGCCCGCAAAACACCTCACAACCTTTGGATTCCGCCAGTTCAGCGGCGGAGTAGTGGTTATCAAGGCATGTTTTGGACAGATCAAAGACTCCCTCAATTTTATTCTCGATACAGGCAGCGGCGGAATTTCGCTCGACTCCACCACTGTGTTTGAATTAAACATTCCGAGCACACCATCGGACCGCACCATCCGGGGTATTGCCGGCATCAGAAATGTGCGGTTTGCCAACAATAATTCTCTGCATCTGCCCGGTTTAAGGGTTGACAGCCTCAACTTTCACATAAATGATTATGAGATCCTCAGTAGCGTGTACGGCGAAAGAATCGACGGCATCATAGGATACAGTTTTTTCAACCGGTATATTGTCAAGATTGACTACGACAGCCTGAAGATTCATGTTTTCACCAAAGGCACTATGAAATATCCCAGGGGCGGACATCTGCTAAAACCCTTGCTGGTAAACCTTCTGATACAAAATGCAAGAATCAGGGATGCCGATGAGCGGGCAGCCCGGTTTTATTTTGATACCGGCGCGGGTCTGTCACTCCTCCTCTCCACGGATTTTGTTTCGGACAGTACATTGCTCAGTCCAAAGCGAAAAAAAGTACCAACCCAGGTAGAAGGGCTGGGTGGTAAAAAACACATGGATCTCACTACCGTAAAGGAATTCAGACTCGGACCTTATCGTTTCAGAAAAGTGCCGGCTTATGTGTTTTTCGATGAGTTTAATGTAACTCAGTATCCATACCTGGGCGGTCTGATCGGAAACGACCTGCTCAGGCGTTTCAATGTAATTTTCAACTACGAAAAACGCGATGTTTATATCACCCCCAACACCCATTTCCGCGAGCCCTTTGACTATTCCTATACGGGAATCAATTTTTATGTGATCGACGGGGATATCGTGGTGACCGATGTGATGAAAAGTTCACCTGCCGAAAAAGCTGGTTTTTTGCCGGGTGACATTATTCTGGCGATGAACAATAATCCGACGCGGAACATACAGGCTTATAAGACCATGCTGCAGGTTACCGGCGAGCGGGTTAAGGTAGTCGTTTTACGCAACGGAGAGCCTATCATATTGAATATCAAAGTTGCCAGCATCCTGTGATTTCTCGTCTCAAATTAACTACCTTGCCGTTCCTTTAAAAGAGCGGTATGATACAGTATGAAAAATTTGTTCTCCCAAACGGTCTGAGGGTATTGGTTCATGAGGACAATTCCACTCCCATGGCAGTGGTAAATGTGATGTACGATGTGGGTGCGAAAGACGAAAACCCAAACCAGACTGGTTTTGCTCATTTGTTCGAGCATCTGATGTTTGGTGGCAGCGTAAATATTCCAAATTACGACGAACCGCTGCAGGTGGCAGGTGGTGAAAACAACGCCTACACGACCAACGACCTCACCAATTATTATTGTCAGCTTCCTGCCGAAAATATCGAGACAGCCTTCTGGCTCGAAAGCGATCGCATGCTCAGTCTTGCATTCAGCAAAAAAAGCCTGGATGTGCAAAGAAAGGTGGTGAGTGAAGAGTTCAAAGAGCATTATATCAACAAGCCTTATGGCGATGTATGGTTTAAAATGCGCGAGATGGCCTATACCCGCCACCCCTATCAGTGGCTCACCATCGGAAAAGAGCTGAGTCATATCGAAAACGCCAAACTGCAGGACGTAAAGAATTTCTTCTTCAAACATTACAGGCCGGTAAACGCCATTTTGGTAGTGGCAGGAAATGTAAAGACGGCCCAGATAAAAACGTTGGCAGAAAAATGGTTCGGTGATATCGAACACGGAGAGCAATACGTCAGAAATATCCCCGCCGAACCTCGACAGAATGCGGCAAGACACCTGGAAATCCGTGGCAAAGTGCCGCTGGATGCACTTTATAAGTGCTGGCATATGGATTCGCGTCTGGAAGATGGTTATTATGCGGCGGAATTGCTCACAGAGATCCTGAGTGGCGGCGGTTCATCGCGCCTTTATCAGACGCTGGTGAAAGAAAAACAATATTTCAGTCATATCGAGTGCTATCATTTTGGAACTACAGACGCCGGTCTGATGACCATTGAAGGAAAGCTGGTGAAAGGTGTAGACATGATTGATGCCGACAAGGCGATTGAAGAGGAGCTGGATAAAATAAAGGCGCAACTGATAGAAGAAAAAGAACTCCAGAAAGTAAAAAATAAAACCGAGGCCGCGCTTGCTTTCGAAGACATGAGCGTGATGAACCGTGCAAACAGCCTGGCGTTTTACGAATTGCTGGGCAATGCAAACCTCATCAATGAGGAATGGAATAAGTACCAGGCCATCACGGTAGAATCTGTGCGTGAGTATGCGCAGAAAATTTTTGATAAAAACAACAGCAACACGCTATATTATTACAGTGAGAATTGAATCCATGATAAACAGAACCGTTAGTCCACCGATCAAAGATGCGGTGGAATTTGATTTGAAGCTGAAGCCATACGACAAGTTCATTCTCGACAATGGAGTGGAAGTCTATGCCGTCAACGCAGGTGCTGAGGAAGTGATACAATTGGAGTGGGTATTCTGGGCAGGCAACTGGCACGAGGAACAGAATCTGGTGGCAGCTACTACAAACTATCTCCTGAAAAATGGCACGAGTACCAAAAGTGCATTCGAGATAAATGATCATTTTGAATATTACGGTTCATATATAAACCGTGCCTGTTACAATGAAACAGCCAGCGTTTCGCTTCATGCGCTTAGTAAACATCTTCCGCATTTGTTGCCCGTAGTAACAGAGATGATCACTGATTCCGTTTTTCCCGACCAGGAACTGCAGATATGCAAACAGAATAATAAGCAGAGACTGGAAGTGAGTCTGAAGAAATGCGATTTTGTCGCCGGACGTTTCATCGATGAGTATCTGTTTGGCTCCGCGCATCCATATGGCAAATACAGCACAAAGGAAGCGTATGACGCGCTCGACAGAAAGCAGCTGGTAGATTTTTACAATACTTATTACCGCAATGGCAAACTGGT
>JACMLD010000328.1 GCA_014379785.1 Chitinophagaceae bacterium | reverse complement strand
TGTATAAAAACTTATTCAACCTGTTTTGAAAACCCTTTTCCCAGGAAGAGTCGGGCTGGATTACTGCAGGATCCACCTTTACGAGGCGTTGTCCGTGGCAAACAAGAGAAAGGGCCACTCCCACAAAAAAGACCACGAGTGTTTTCCACATAATTACTGGTTAAAATAGTTACATCATCAGGTATCCAGTTTGCATCAATCCGCTTTCGCATCTAACAATTTCTGCATCTCAATGCCCGCAAATACAAGCCCCAACAAACCATGCGAATCATTTTTTACAAGGGGTCGGTTTCTGTAATAATTCTTATCCTCCGAACACATCGTACCCATGCAAATCCCGCTTACTTCACCTTCTTCGGATATCACTGAAGTCAAAGCAGTCCAGCCCTTGCGCGCATATGCCTGGTAAGTGTTTCTGGGTAGCCATCCGTGATTTATGCCTCTCGCTATCGCCATTGTAAAAATGGCGGTCCCACTCGTTTCCCGGAAGGAATTCGGTTCATCCAGCAGATTTGGATAGAAGCCTGTTTGACTATCCTGGCATTTTACTATGCCCGCCATATGTTTGCGATAAATTGACAGAATGTTTTTGTACAACGGATGCTTTTCAGGCAGATACAGCAAAACTTCACTGGCAGCCCATACGCCCCAGCCATTTGCCCTCGACCAATAAGGCAATTTAGCTTCGGGCCGTTCAGAATACCATGCATGGTGGTAGAGGTTCACTTCCGGGTCGTACAGACGTTTGTGGAACTGGATTATCTGCCTGGCAGCATCATTCAGCAATGCTTGCTTTTCTTCATCGGATTTTGCATACCGCGCCGCCTGCAGTAAAAATGGAACGCCCATAAACATATCATCTACCCATAATGTATACTTAAGGGGTGTTTCACGGACTAATGTGCCATCGGTTAATCTCAACTGTGAATTTAACAAATACTTCTTTGTAGCATTTACCAGTCCTTCATACTCACTGAGATTAGGGAGTGAAGGAATTGATAGTATGGAATAAACAAAGGGCAATCCCGGAGCTGTTGAAAAGTCTAGTAGCTCGGTGTGCCACATTCTTGAGAACCGGGAAGTCAGCCGGTTCATCGCATATTTCTCATAAAAAATATACGGCCTTTTGTCTAACATGAAATTGCAATAATCGAGCAGGTAATCCTTATAAACTTGCTGGTCTGTATATGCTCCCAGATTTCCAATGGCCCAGGCCAATCCTGCCGTATGATAATTCCAATCGTAAAGCGACCCCCATAATGGATGCGCATCAAATACATCAGTCACCAATTCTATTTTTGGGAGCTGCCAGGTCACTGTGGTGTTTCCGGTAGTATACAGTTTGCCAATTATAAATTCTTCTTCGGGCGGGTAAATAATTTTTATCTGCTCTGTTTTGTTAGAAAGATTCTTCTGAAAGGGACCTATGACTATCCAATTGGAAATGTCAGCCACCTCTTTTGTGATTAAGCTGTCAGCTGAAAGCCGGAATTTTAATGGTTCCCTGTTTTTAGTTACATCACCTTCTTCGGGCATTGGCAGCAAAGGCTGCAGCATCACCTTCCATTCCTGACTTTTGGGTGCATGCGATTTGATAAGGATTTTGTTGGCACCTTTCTGTAAAGAAGCTTTAAACTGATTGCTCAATTTCCAGGCTCGTTCATGTTCTTTAACATCCAGCTGATTTATTCTAGCCTCTTCAAAAACAACCTGCTCATTTATCCAGATCTTGGCAGCTCCGGAAAAACTAAGCTGAAAAAAGATTTCTGTGTTTTCATCGCTCTCTAGCACACTATAGGCATATCCAACCCCTTCGGAAGCGTTGAAGGACCGGCCAAAATCTACCGTTTCGATCTGCTGAAAGGCTTGCTGAGGCTTACTTACAGTGGCCCTTAACTTAAACGCGGCGTTACTGATAACCCGATCAGCTACCAGTTTTACATAATCAATGGGTTTGGTGGGCTTCGGTTGTGCCATTGCCGAACTGCAGAGAAAAATAGCAGGCAACCATAAACGAAATAGGATGATGCGCGCTGACACACTCGGATTTTGCATGAAAATTATTCAATCAGAATTTTAAAATCTTTTTTAATTTTTTCTTTTTCATCCCGTGCAGATACAAATCGCTTCGCATCTCATCCAGAAATTTCTCTTTAATAAATGAATTTGCTTCAATGCGCCCGTCTCCCCAATCGCTCCACCTTGTGGTAGTCCAATCCCAATTGATATAACAAAACCCTTTGACATGGGGATGTTGTTTTATTAATTTGAAAAAGGGTTGGAACCATCTGTTCCAGCTTTGCTCTCCACCCTGCACACTGACTTTGCGTGGAGTGGACTCACCTATCATGACTGGTTTGCGATGAATGAGCGCGCTGTCTAAAAACGCAGTAGTTTTTGGATCGGCAAAATGATTCTCGGAAAACAAATCTATAGACCACCAGTCTACATATTCATCACCGGGATAGAATGAGATGAAATCAGCGCCCCCATCTGTTGCAAAACACCATAGGAGCGCTGCATTGTCTACTTTGTTTTCCCTGAATGCAGTTGAAATTCTTATAAAAGCCTGCCTGTAGGCAGCGGGATCATATCCATTCCATCGACCATTAAACTCGTAGCCAACCCGGATATAACATGGGATGCCCCATTCTTTAATTGCCAGGCATAGTTCGTTGA
>JACMLD010000327.1 GCA_014379785.1 Chitinophagaceae bacterium | reverse complement strand
TGCAGGTATTGCGGGTATAGCGGCGCGCAAAAATGCAAAGCTTGTGGTGGACAGCTCGGGGGAAGCTTTGAAAAAAGCATTGGAAGAAAAGATATTTCTCTGCAAACCAAATCTGGGCGAACTCGCCTCACTTGCCGGGGAGGAAGAGTTGTCGCAGGAAAGAGCCATCGAGACAGCCGGGCAGATCATTGCCGGCGGTAAATGCGAGATCATTGTAATATCGATGGGTGCTGCCGGAGCCGCTATGGTGACAAAGAACGAAGTGAAGATTATTTCTGCCCCGTTGGTAAAAAGAAAAAGTACAGTCGGTGCAGGCGACAGTATGATTGCGGGTATTGTACTCAGTCTTTCAAAAGGCATGGAACCACACCAGGCAGTGATGTATGGAGTTGCCTGCGGTACGGCGGCAACCATGAATCCCGGTACAGAGCTCTGCCGGCGCGAGGACGCGGACCGTCTGTTTGATATCATCCGTAAAAAATAAAGCGTGTCGGAAAACGGCTGAAGGCGGTATATTTATAGACACAATCACCTTAATCAAATCTTATGTCACAGCAAAATCTACGGTTTGAAACCTTGCAAGTTCACGCCGGACAGGAGCCCGACCCTGTTACCAAGTCGAGAGCAGTACCCATTCACCAGACAACTTCATATGTTTTCAACAGTGCAGAGCATGCTGCAAATCTTTTCGGTCTGAGAGAATTTGGCAATATCTATTCGCGTATCATGAATCCGACCACCGATGTTTTTGAAAAGAGAGTGGCGGCCCTGGAAGGAGGAGTCGGTGCGCTTGCAATGGCTTCCGGACAGGCAGCGCAATTCATCGCTTTGCAGAATATCCTGCAACAGGGTGACAACATCGTTGCTTCGTCACATCTGTATGGTGGTACATACAATCAGTTCAAGGTTTCCCTCAAACGCCTGGGTTTTGAAGCAAAGTTTGCTGATGTGGACAATCCAGCAGACTTCGAAGCAAAAATAAACGACCGGACGCGTGCCATTTATGTGGAGACGATTGGAAATCCGGGTTTCAGCATTCCCGATTTCGAAAAACTTTCAGACATCGCCAAAAAACATAAAATTCCATTGATTGTTGACAACACTTTTGGAGCCTGCGGTTATTTGTGCAAACCGATTGATTACGGCGCGAATGTTATTGTGGAATCGGCAACAAAATGGATTGGCGGACATGGAACAAGTATCGGCGGCGTCATTGTAGATGCCGGCAACTTTGATTGGGGGAATGGTAAATTCGGATACTTCACAGAACCGGATGAAGCTTACCACAATATGAAATTCTGGGACATCTTTGGCTCCGGCGGACCTTTCGGCAACATCGCCTTTATCATTCGAGCGCGTGTGACTGGTCTGAGATCACTCGGCCCGTCTCTGAGTCCTTTCAACTCCTTTCAATTTCTGATGGGTCTTGAAACGCTTAGTCTCCGTGTACAGCGTACCGTTGAAAACGCGCAGGAGCTCGCTGAATGGCTGCAGAAGCAGGGACAGGTGGAATTTGTAAACTATCCCGGACTCAAGGACAACAAATACCATCAGCTCGGAAAAAAATATCTTAAAAACGGATTCGGCGGAGTGCTTTCATTCAAAGTAAAAGGCGGAAGAGAAGAGGCGGACAAAATTGTCGACAACCTCAAACTGATCAGTCACCTTGCCAATGTGGGTGATTCCAAAACCCTGATCATTCATCCCGCCACAACTACCCACGAGCAATTGTCGGAAGCTGAACAAAAATCAGCGGGCGTTGAACCGGGCGTGCTTCGTATTTCGCTGGGTACCGAACACATTGAGGATATCAAAGACGATCTTATCGCCGCTTTCAAAGCAGCGAAAGGATAGCACCATAAAAGGGACAAGATGCCGATTGATTTTAAGGATACGCTGGTAGTGGGAATTTCTTCGAGAGCATTGTTTGATCTGGAAGAAGAGAACATGATTTTCAAAGAAAAGGGCATACAGTCTTATCGCGAGTACCAGAGAAATATGGAAAATGTATTGCTTGAAAAGGGCACTGCATTTCATCTTGTAGAAGCATTATTAAACCTCAACCAGCTTTCGAAAGAGCGGCTGGTTGAGGTTATTGTCATGTCGAGAAACAGTCCTGAGACCGGTATCAGGGTGCTCAATTCACTGCACAGCTATGGCCTTGATATCACCAGGTCGGCCTTCACCGGCGGCGAACCTCTGTTCCGCTATATGGAAGGATTCAATGTGGATCTTTTTCTGACAAAGGACGAGGATGATGTGCAGAAAGTGATCGACTCAGGCATCTGTGCCGCGGCCATGATCTATGATCCACCAAAAGACTTCATCCCTGAACTGACAACAGTCCGCATAGCATTTGACGGAGATGCGGTTTTATTCGCCGATGAATCGGAGTTCATTTACAAATCAAAAGGTATTGAAGCATTTCATGTAAACGAATCTGCAAATGCTGAAGTTCCATTACGCGAGGGTCCTTATGCCAAGTTGCTTAAGATGCTTTCCAGGATACAGCATAAGATGCATACAGGCATCGAGTTGTCACCATTGCGAATCGCTATCATTACCGCCCGCAACAGTCCCTCCCATATGCGGGTGATAAATACCTTCAGAAAATGGGATGTATATGTAGATGAAGCTTTTTTTCTGGGAGGAATATCAAAGGACCAGATTCTGAAAGCTTTCAACGCGCATATCTTTTTTGACGATCAGGATGTGCATCTTGAACCGGCCAAATCACTGGTGCCGTCTGCCAAAGTTCCATATACCAGCGACTCACCGCTGAGAGCGGTGGTCGAAAAGCTGATAGACAAATAGTAAACTGAAACTTATTTTTCCTTTGACATGGCCTGTAGTTTTTGAAAAAGATTTCTCTCTTCTTCACTCAGCGCTTTGGGTATGGCAACATCTATCTCCAGTAAAAGATCCCCATGATTGGTGGGTTTGTTGTAAACGGGCATTCCTTTGCCTTTCAATCGAAGCAGCTTTCCAGGCTGGGTACCGTGCGGAAGTTTTATTTTGAATTGTCCGGAAAGTGAACGCACTTCCACCTCGCCGCCAAGCACAGCTGTATAGAGATCTACCGTAATTTTTTGATGAAGGTTATCGCCTTCCACTCTGTAGAGCGGATGAGACTGTACATTGATCGTAATGTACAGATCTCCAGGGGTGGTGCCGCTCCTGCCCTTTTCGGGAAGTCTTATTTTCAAACCCTGATAGGTACCAGGTTTTAACTTTATGCGGGTGGTCTGATTGTTTATTTCAAATATTTTGGATGCGCCCGAAAATGCTTCTTCGAGTGTGATAGACATTTCCGCCTGGGTATCCTGTCCTCTTGACGCGCCGCGTTTTTTTCCTGACCCGGAAAAAAGACTTTCAAATATATCTTCAAAACCGCCTCCGGAAAATGGGTCCGATTCGTAAGAATAAGACCCCTGACGTGGGCCGGATTGGCGCTGAGCCTGTGCCTGATCCATTTTATTCCAGTTCTCACCAAAGCGATCGTATTTCTTTCTGTTTTCAGGATCACTCAACACCTCATACGCTTCGCTGATGCCTTTGAATTTTTCTTCCGCTTCCTTGTTGCCCTGATTTTTATCGGGGTGGAATTTGAGCGCAAGCTTACGGTATGCTTTCTTGATATCTTCTGCCGTTGCTGTCTTTGCTATTCCCAGTATTGAATAAAAGTCTTTCGCCATATCAACCATAAAGCTACGACTATCCATTTATTCTGCGCGCAGACTTTGTACCGGATTGGCAATGGCTGCCCGGATGGCCTGATAGCTGACAGTTACCACGGCAATAATAATGGATATCAATCCGGACGCAGCGAATACCCACCATTTGATATCTACACGGTAGGTATAATCCTGCAGCCATTTATACATGGCCCACCACGCGATGGGCGAGGCGATTAAGAAAGAAATAAATACCAGTCGGAGAAAATCTTTCGACAGCAAAGCGGCGATGCCGCCGATGGAAGCACCGAGCACTTTTCTGACGCCGATTTCTTTGACCCTGGCTTCAGCCATATAGATTGCGAGACCAAACAAACCAAGACAGGAAATGAAAATGGTCAATCCGGCGAATAGAGTGGCCAGTGTTCCCGTTCTCTGTTCATCTTCAAACTTTCTCTCATATTCCTCATCTACAAATTTGTATTGAAAAGGATACTCGGGGTTGTATTTCTTAAATATCTGTTCCGCTTTTTTGAGGTTTTCAGACATTGACCTCTTGCTATTCAGTCTAATCAAAATGGTCTGAAACCATGCTTTTGCTCCGGCGATAAGCATTGGCCTTGTGGGTTCATAGGGCGAGGTGAGAATAAAATCTTTGATAACGCCGACGATATGCCAGTCTCTGCCATTGTCTTTCACTATTTTACCGATCGGGTCCTTGAACTTCATGATTTTCAGCGCCGTCTCGTTGATGATCATGCCTGTTGAGTCTGTGGGAAATTTCGCGAGGTCGAAATCGCGGCCCTGTGTAAACGTGAGGCCGGCAGTTTCACCGAGTCCCTGGTCTGCATTGTATCTGTAAAAATCTGTTTTGTCATTTGGGTCTTTCCCTTCCCATTCCTGGCCCCAGCCATCGCTCCAGCTTTCGGTGATGGGCGCACTTGTTTTGGTGACATGAGAAGCAATACCATTTGAAAGCAGTTCGCTCTTGACCATCAGGTAATTTTTTTCCAGGTCTCCGGTGAATCCATGGTACACAAGGTTGATCTTATTATAACCCGTCTGCCGGTTTTGGGCATGGTTGATTTGCTGCCTGACGATTACCGTACAAATGATGAGGACGATCGCGAATGTAAACTGAAGTACCACAAGCACTTTTCTTGGAGTTACCAGTGCGTTGGATTTTTTGAAGGTGCCTTTTAAAACTTTCACCGGTTTAAAAGATGAAAGAAAAAATGCAGGGTAGCTTCCGGCGAGTATGCCGGTAAGCAATACGAACCCGAGTGCCCCTAGCCAGAACCCGCCGCTTGCGTAATTGATAAAAAGTTGTTTATCTGTCAGTCTGTTGAAGCCGCCGAGGCTGAGCTGAACAATGATGAGTGCTATGATGCCTGCAAAAAAAGAAAGTAAAACGGATTCGCCGATAAATTGAAGCACAAGGGATAATTTATGAGCGCCGACGACTTTTCGGATGCCAACTTCTTTTGCTCTTTTCTCGCTTCTCGCCGTGCTGAGATTCATAAAATTGATGCAGGCAATCAGAAGAATAAAAGCGGCGACCACTGCGAACAATTTTACAAAAACTATTCTTCCTCCCCCGTCTTCTTTGCCGTTTGTGAAACTGGAATACAAACGCCATTTGCTGATTGGGTATAGAAACATCTCCCATTTTACTTCCTCCTTTTCATACCGACCTTTTATCACTTTCATCTTCGGTGCCACAGAAGCGAGGCTGGCATTTGGCTTCAGCAAGACATATGTACGCGTGCTGTTGTTTCCCCAGTTCTGATCATCATCTCCTACAAAGCGTTTGTACGACCACGGTAGTAAATACTTAAAGCGGAACCGGGTATTGTTGGGAAGGTCTTTGAGGATGCCGGTGACCTGAAAGTTTTCCTTGTTGTCTATCTTGATGATCTTTCCCATGGCATCTTCACTGCCAAAAAGCGTGGCCGCAAATGTTTCGGTAAGCACAATCGAATGCATGTCTTTCAACACCTGCGAAGGTTGTCCTTTGACAAGCGGAAAGCTGAAGACCTGGAGAAAATTGGAGTCTACGATATTGCCGGTTTCAGTGATCCTTTTGTCACCAATGCTGAAAAGATAATCGCTGCTCCAGTCAACTCTTGTGGCCGCTTCCACTTCCGGCAGATCATTTTCCAGCGTACGTGCGAGTATTTTGGGTGTAGTGTTCCAGCAATTCAGCTCTCCGCTGAATTCTGCGCGATTCCAGGCTTCATAAATTCTATCTTTCTTCTGGTGGAACTGGTCATATGTCAGTTCATTCTGGATCCAGAGGAGAATCAGGATGGCAGTGGCCATTCCTACTGCGAGGCCGGTAATGTTTATAAATGAAAAACCTTTGCTCCTGAGCAGGTTTCGCCAGGCAATTTTGAAGAAGTTTTTTAGCATACCCCGGGTTTGTTGGGTATAGTGACGTGCGAGTTGAAATTATGTTACAGGATTTTCGATCAACCCGGAAGGATTTCTGCAAAAAAGCCGGTGGCCCTTACTATCTCCACGATGGCACTCCATTGGACAGTGGAGGATTCTGTCTGAATGCGCAGGATTCTGTCGCAGTCCTGGAGATCGAAATTTGCGCGGGCGATACCCGGCAGGTTGTGAATTCTGGCCAGCAGGGCCTCAGCCTGCTTCGGACAGTCAACATTGGTCCTGAAAACTTCTATCATCTTTTTGTGTATTGAGGTATGTTGCAAATTATTTCATTTTGAGAGAATTTCATGGGTGTATATCCGCCAATCAACGGGCGGATTGCGACAGATTATAATATCTTTATCGGCATGACGGATCGGGTGGACCATCTCAGACTTTCAGAACTAAACAGGAAGATTGCTGTTGCAATTGATGCGGCATTCCGGTCTATGACGTATTGGGTAGTTGCTGACGTCACAAATCATACCTACAGGGAGCAAAAGAATTACCACAGTTTCGAACTGGTTGAAAAAGGTTCAGATACCAGCGACATCGTTGCCCGCATATCCGCGAAGGCATGGGGAAAAGGCGCATCGAGGATTCTCGAATTTGAAAAACTGACTGGTCAGGTTTTTACAAATAATATCCATGTCCTGCTCAACGTGGCGGTTATCTTTCATCCAAAATACGGACTGCAGCTTGATATCATTGACATTGACCCTGCCTTCACGCTCGGCGCGCTTGAGCAGCAGCGGATGGCAACGCTGGCCAGGCTTGTGGCGGAAAATGATTTTATTCAGAAATCCGGTGATCAGTATATCACCAGAAACAATCTTTTGCGTTTGCCTGCCGTGATTCAGCGGGTAGCGTTGATCTCATCTGCTACGTCGGCAGGTGCCGAAGATTTCAGACACAGCCTACTGAATAATTCTTACGGATTTGATTTTAGAGTGGATGATTACTACACAACGGTACAGGGAGAATCGAATGCAAAACAGTTCAGGGACAAAATTGTGGAAGTGTATAAATCGGGCATAGTATATGACGTGTTGGTGATTATTCGAGGCGGCGGTGCTCAGAGCGACTTTCTGCTTTTCGACAACTATGGGATCGGGCAGGCCATTGCAAAATTTCCCTTACCGGTTATTACGGGTATTGGTCATCAGAAAAATGAAACCATTGCTGACCTGATGGCTCATACGCCTCTAAAGACGCCAACCAAAGTCGCAGAGTTTATCATTGCTCACAACAAAGCTTTCGAAGAACGGATAAGAAATATTCAGAAAAACATTTTGATAAAGTCGCAACAACTTTTCTCGTCCCGCACAAGGCAGATCAATGCAATAAACAGTCAACTTGTAAACAACAGCCGGGATATTCTATTTTTGCGGAAGACGGCTTTATCAAATCTGAAAGCCAATATAAAAACTTCGAATTTTCATTTTGTAAGGAATGCGGCAGGCAGTTTGTCTCACTATGCTTCACTCGTAAAAATGATGGCGCCACAGAATATACTGAGAAAAGGATTCGCCATTGTAAAAATGGATGGACAGATTCAGACGAATGCAGACGGCATGGAGGCCGGTAGCCGGATCGCAATAAATTTTGCCGACACAACGGTACTTTCGGAAGTAATCAATAAAACAAAACACGATGGCAGCGAGTATGACATATGAGGAAGCGTATGCTGAACTGGTAAAAATTGCAACGGAGATTGAAACGGAATCCGTTTCTGTAGATTTGCTCGCAATCAAGGTTCGCAGGGCCTCCGAGCTGATCAACTATTGTCAGCAAAAACTACGCGCCGCAGAAGATGAGGTTAATAAGGTGATTGATCAAATGGGCTCGGCAGAATAAAACACATACACAATGAAAAGTAAAAAAACAGGCGAAACCACTTCCAATGATACCGCTGCCGTAGATCTGTTGATGAGCGGTCTTGTACATCCATTTAAATCCGAAATCGAGTTGGTGAGGGAGATCATTAAAAAATCCAACAAAAAAATCAGAGAACAGGTAAAGTGGAATGCCCCGAGCTTTTTCTATTTGCGTGACATGGCAGCCTTCAACCTGCGTCAGGAAAAGTTCATCCAGCTCATTTTTGTTTTCCACGATGGTGCTATGATTCATGAAAGTGACGGACTGCTCGAAGGTGTCTGGAAAGACCGGAGAGAAGCCCGGTTTTATGATATGGCAGACATTAAAAAGAAAAAAGCTTCCCTTGAAAAGGTGGTGAATGAGTGGTTGGGCTTCATGGAGAAAAGCGAGCACTGATCACCGCATCTGGTGACTATTCTGACCGGTTGAGGCGATTTTTTGACAGCAACGATTACATCACTTTTGTTTGATGAACAAAGTCATCTCTCTCCTATTTATTGCTCTGATCATTCAATACACCAGCCAGGCTAATGGTCCGGCGGTCAAATCAATTGTCCTTCCCAACCAGGTAAAACTTGAATATGCCGAGCAGGGTGATCCAAAAGGCCCCACGCTGATACTTTTGCATGGCTATACTGATTCCTGGCATTCGTATGAAACTTTGCTGGCGGAATTACCACAGAATATTCATGCATTTGCCATCTCCCAGCGTGGGCATGGCAATTCAGACAAACCTTTGCTGGGATATCATCCGGATGATTTTGCCGGCGATATCGCTGCGTTTATCGAGACGCTTGGACTTTGCCAGGTCGTGATCGCCGGTCATTCGATGGGCGCTGCCATCACTCAGAGTTTTGTTATAAAATACCCGCACCATGTGAAGGGCCTGGTACTGATCGCTTCCTTCGCTTCCTTTTCTAAAAATCCAGCTGTCGGCGGACTGAAAGAGATGGTTATGCAATTCAGAGATCCTGTGGACAGCGCATTCGCAGATGGGTTTCAGCGGAGCACATTGGTGAAACCCATTGATTCGGTCTACCTGAATAAACTGATCCGCGAAAGTCTCAAAGTACCGGCACGTGTATGGAAGGGCGCTCTCATAGGAATGCTCTCAGCTGATTACACAATTGCACTGCAATCTGTCAAAAAGCCGATGACCATATTATGGGGCGACAAAGATGAGTTCTGTCCGCGGGCGGATCAATTGATATTAAAGAACAGTGTAAAAGGCGCAGTTCTGAAAACATATCCAGGTACCGGCCATGCCGTGCATTGGGAAAATCCAAAAACAGTGGCAAGGGATATAGCAGATTTTATAAAGAGAATCGGCTAACCTTTTCTCTGACCAGTTACCATGGCGAGTTTGAGTCGTTGCTTTTCGACTTCTGCCTGTTGTTTCTCCTGGTCTTCCCTGTTTTCTTTCATCTTATTCTCAAGACTTGATCTCTTTTTTTCGAGATCGTCTGCATCGTTTTTCAGACTTTTCAATTTTGATTCTGCTTTGCTGACAGATTCTGTGAGATCTTTTATCTCCTGCTCCAGACCATATGCTGCTATTGCAGGAGTGAGGTCATTGAGATACTGTTTCGCCTGTTCCATATTCAGAAAGGCGGTATTCGGCGCGGTGGATACTGCAGGAGTATTGAGCAAAAGCGTGACGATGGATGTTTCTTTTTCAGAACGGCTCTTTCTTTCTACTTTAAAATACAAATCAGCATTGACGCTGTCGGCTGAAGCCTGGTTCTGGTTGCGATAAGCTGTATAGCCTTTGATATTTGTTCCTTTCGACCGGCCTTTCTTTGTCAGGTAATCGTTCATAGCGGCCGTCACCATGTCGGGTGAATACGGCACTTCTATCATGGCTGCTTCCTGCTTTGCAGCGGTATTCTCTACGGTTGTTTCGCGCGCTTGTCCTGATGCCGCTCCAATAATGAGCAGCATGCTGAACAAAATAATTGTCCTTTTCATATTAATTTTTTTTCGGTAATGTCCGGTAGCGCAGTCGAGAAGGGAGAACGAAGGTAGTCTTATTTCTGCTTTGTAAGGTCCATGATTTCAATCTTACGAAAGTCGATGGGTTGTCCTTCGCTTTGCAGACCAATAAAGCCCGTGGACAGCAACTTTCCATCGGTTTTGATGGCAGGGTTGTAATTGGCAACTACATTGCCTCCTATCTGGGGTTTTGAATACTGCATGACGGTATCGCCGTTTATGATGTGTTTGATCAGGGAGTCTCCCAGTACAATGATTTCAGCTGATATCCATTCGTCTTTTGGAAATGTTTTGGAGGATGAATTGATGCAATGGCGTTCGTCGAGTTTTCCCTGGTAAACGATGTGTGTACCTGGTGAACACATATTGCCTGTGGGTCGTGGATTTCCATCTCCGAGCGATGCAAGAAATTGAAACTCGACGGCAATGGGCCAGTTTTGATCTTTATACATTGTAGCCGGGTCCTGAGCATGAAACATGATGCCGCTGTTGAGTTTTGCATATGATGGGCCACCTTTCTGAAATTCGCCGGTAAAGCGGTATTCCAGCCGGAGATGATAAAAGGAAAAAGGGGTTTTGTAATACAGATGCCCGAATCGGTCGCCGAAGTCTCCGTATTGATCGTAGTTCACTCTTATCATTTCGTTCTCTACACGAAAGGTGTTTCCGAAGTTATCTCCTGCATCATAATGATTTATTTTCGGCACCCATCCGCTTAGATCTTTGCCGTTAAACAATGGCACCCATTTATTGGAGAGCGGAGTCTGTGGAGGTTTGCATTGCAGCGAGAGTGCAACAATCAATAAAAGAAAAACAGCCGGACGCATGTGTAAGAATTTAGATATCAAGTTACGATTTTGCGTTCTTACGATCGTGGCTACTTCAGACATCATAACACAAAAATACCACGCCTGA
>JACMLD010000326.1 GCA_014379785.1 Chitinophagaceae bacterium | reverse complement strand
CACAGGGGTAAAAATCACCATCAATTCATAATTGTTCATGATCCCTGTTTTTTGATTAAAAATTAAATTGGGCTGCAAAGGTAGGGGAAAGCAGGGAAGACCCAATGCGGATTCCCAAAAAAAAGGCCGGCAAATTGCCGACCCTTGATTTTATGTATAAATTCTTGATTATCAATCTAATTAACCAATAACTTCCGGCTGACTTCCCCGCTCCCTGACGAAGCCTTGAGAGTATAGACTCCCGCCCTGATTCCAAGCACATCCAAACCGACCCGTTGGGTACCCGCAGCCACCAGCTTCTGTTTCACCACCCGGCCGTTTAAATCAAACAACTGCAGCTTGACTGGGCCACTCATTTTATTCAGCGAAACATAAACCAACCCTGAAACAGGATTCGGACTGACCGTAATCTCCATGCCGATAGCAAAGTTTACTTTGACTACTTTCGAGAACTCTTCCTTCCGGTCGATATCTACTATCCTCAACCGGTAGAAGTTGTTACCGACCATGGGTTTCAAATCAGAAAACTGATAAGATTTTCCTCCGTTTGCAAGGGCCGCCGCAGCGACACTTCCAATCCCCCTAAAGTTCTTTCCGTCCGCTGCGCGCTCAATTACAAATTCTCTGGTGTTGATTTCGGTAGAAGTTGACCACGAAAGATCAACCACCTCACGATTTTTTATCGCTGTAAACTCATTGAGTTTGACAGGCAACGCTCCCTGCAGAAAATTAAATCTCGTCTGCACGGGATAGTGATCCGTTGTGGTATTAGCATAGTTTGTTACAAGTGCCGCGATATCGGTTCTTATCTGGGCCGAAGAATTGATAAACAACTCCGACATTTCATTGGTAGCCACTACGTGATCGATAACGCTTGTATTGCCCACGGTTGATCTCTGTCCCGCCAAAGACAATGGAAGAGTCAAAGCTTTGTAACTATTTCCATCGGTAGAATCAGCGATCAGTACCGCATAAGAAGAAACTGTATCTGCACCGGTCGTCGGAGCAATCGATCTGTCGAAGTCATCATTAAAATCCCCCAGCAGCAAGAGGGACGCACTGGCAAAATGTGTATCCAGCGTGTCTTTCAACTCAGCCACGGCCATTTTCCGGCGGCGGTACGCCTCAATTTTTTCAACATCATCAGCTCCTGTATTCGCCTTCGCATGAATAACCACAAAGTTCATGGTTTTCGTGATACCATGTACGGTCGCATCTGCGGTCAGCATAAATGGAAAACGCCCGGATGCCCACCAGTATGACGTGCTGTCGGTCTGCTCCTGGGTAGCATGCGTTCTGAGCAGAGCCCTTGTACTCACATTTGTGAATACAGATTTGCGGTATATGAATCCATTTTTTTGTCCGCTTGAAAAGTCCGGATCCGTATCATTCGGCGCGAATGATGCATAGTCGGCAATCGCAAATCCATATTCTGCGCTACCAAGTGAATCCACCACCCTCCGGAACCTGGCTGTATCGACAATTTCTGAGAAGGCATAGAGGTCAGCGTCCATGCTGCGCAAAATCGTTTTTACGTTTGCCTCCTGCTGGTTGTCGTTGGAAGGATCCTGGGCGGGTGAGCCAAACCATTCGATGTTCCAGTTCACAACATCCAGCGTGTTCTGAGCCGACAGTGAAGTGCCAGCCAGATTTACGATACCGAGATTAAAGCCGGCAGCAGCTGCATTAACCGAAGCGGCATACTGCTGGTCGTCGATCACCGGAGAGAAACGGACATAGAAATAATTGGTACCGCTGTTTGCTTCTGCCGGAGTATAGACTATCGAATTGGCAGGTGCTGAACTGTCTTTGCTGATAGCGAACGATGCTGGTACTGAGAGCGTCAGATTTCCTGTGAAATCGGCAGCCGATAATTTGAATCGCTTCCAATAGCTGTTGCTCCCTGCAGGAACATAGCCGAAGTCTGCACCGGCCGGTGCCGCGCTTATATACGGTGCAGCAGCCTGGTCTCCGTCAACAACAATGATATCATCCAATATCCATCGGGCGGCCGAGGCGGTGGACGAAGTATAAATCCAGGCGATATAAACACTGTTGCTTTTAAAAGCAGAAAGATTTATGCTGTCAGATAAGGTCCACACATCACTGTCTTCTGCAGGAAATTTTCCCGCTACTTCTATCCATGTTGCATTTGCAGGATCGCCGGAGCCTGTATAATTTGTAGAAACCTTCAGCGTGAGCTGATCTCCTGCAAAATTATTGCGACTGTAAAATTTCAATAACGGTGTATTGGTGCCCGTTAGATCGTATTTAGGAGAGATAAACCAGTCTTCGTTTGCCTGGGAAGTTGATGCGAATCCGTTCATTTGTATTGCGGAATCTGTTGACGGGTCGGTTACGAACGTTCTTCCGAATTTTACACAACCCCATGTCTGTGCCCCGATACGGCTGTATTGCCGGAAACCTTGCGACAAATAGGCGCCACAGGTATTGAAATCATACAGCGTTCCGATGACAGCAGCTGCGGGTGAAGGAATTGTGGTAAAATTCCACGTGGCATTGCCAGTCAGACCAGCGTATGCATTCGCGCTGGCATCTGTAAATGCACCGCTGCTGATTTCTACATAATACCTGGTGCCAGCCTGCAAAAGAACCGGTTTGAAACTGACCGTTGAACCGCTCACAGTTACTGCTGGAGATGTTACATCGATTGTTTCAACTACGGCATCCGTACTGAAATCTTTTATCAGTATGTTTCCCGAAGCCTTCAGAATTGTCTCATCAAAAATGGCGGTAGCTGTAAAATCTGTTATATTATTAACTGAGTTTGTCGCCGGATTTACTGTCCCGAGAGAGGGTGGATTGACATCACCGCCTGTTGAATAACTCAGTAGGAAATCGTCTATGCCTGTAGTGGGTCTGTTGTTGCTTTGTGTGCTGGCCGCCTTGGTAGTGATCCGTATCCATACGGTTTCTGAAATATTGTCAAGGGCTGAACCGAAGTTCACACTGATATTGTTTGAGCTGAACGTGGCGCCACCGGTGGTCGAATTTGCCGGGATGGTCGTCAACGCAATGAAGTTTGTTGGCGTAGCTCCGACAGCATAATCGACCTTCCATTCTGTGATTCTTGTTGAGGCAGCGTCGAGGGATTGTAGTGAGAAATCGAGTTCAAAACCCGAAAACCCGACGGTATTGGTCAATTGCAATACGAAGGCTGCCCCGGGATCTCCGAAAGCCCCTGTCTGACGTACGGCCAGCGCCCTGTCGGTAGAAGCATTCTGTGCTGTTGCTGTACTCGTGCTGGTAAGTCCATCGGCGGACGCGACGTTCCTGAAATTCCCTGTGGTGGTACTCCAGCCCACCGGGGCTACAGCAAATGCGGCAACGGTGCCCTCGCTGCCAGCGTTTGCGCCGGTTCTAACGGACCAGCCTGCTGGCAGGCCCACCCCAAGATTGTCGAAATTCTGGGAGTATGAACTGCCGGAAAGCGTTACCTGGGAAAACAGATTCTGGCTTCCTGCGATGACAATAGTCAGCAGGAGAAAGTAAAATTTCTTCATGTTTTGAAAAAAGTTGATGGTGATTGCGGAGTAGGGCCAAAGGTTATCAGCGCCACAAAATTACCCGTCGGAAACATCCATCGCTTTTTCCCGTGCTATTTAATTATTAACATTAAATGTTGACAGACTGACAGAGCAAAACGCAATGGCATCCGGTTTGTTGATGGGAATGTCTAATTTCGTCGTCCCAAAAACAAGACTACTATGCAAAAAGGTTCTATACGTGTCCAGACCGAAAACATATTTCCGATTATCAAGAAGTTCCTGTACAGTGAACATGACATTTTTTTGCGCGAACTTGTCAGTAATGCGGTAGATGCCACGCAGAAAATAAAAACTCTTTCTTCGATTGGCGAAGCAAAAGGTGAAATGGGAGAATTGAGGATTGACGTGGTACTCGACAAGGAAGCGAAAACGATAACCATTTCCGACAAAGGAGTAGGTATGACTGCCGAAGAAGTGGATAAATACCTAAACCAGGTCGCATTTAGCGGTGCCGAAGAGTTCTTAAATAAATACAAGGGCCAGAATGAGAATAATATCATCGGACATTTCGGACTAGGGTTTTACTCCTCCTTTATGGTGAGCAGCAAAGTGGTGGTGGTATCAAAAAGTTTTCGTGAAGGGGCACCTGCGGTAAGATGGGAATGCGACGGCAGCCCCGAATTTTCTCTGGAGGAAACAGAGAAAGCGGAACGCGGGACTGATATCATTCTGCATATCAATGAGGAAAGCACTGAATTTCTGGATGAAAGCCGTCTGAGAACGATCCTGGAAAAATTTTGCAAGTTTTTGCCTGTTGCTATTTTTTACGAAGGACAACAGATAAACAATACTACACCGGCTTGGACAAAAAAGCCTTCTGAACTGACAGATCAGGATTACCTGGATTTTTATAAGAGTCTTTATCCGTTTAATGACGCTCCACTTTTCTGGATTCATCTGAATGTTGATTATCCATTTAATCTGACCGGTATTTTGTATTTCCCGAAAATCAAACAGTCATATGAGATACAAAAAGACAAGATCCAGTTGTACAGCAACCAGGTTTTTGTAACGGATGAAGTAAAAGACATTGTACCCGAATTTTTGTTGTTACTGCATGGCGTGATTGATAGTCCCGATATCCCCTTGAATGTGAGTCGGAGTTACCTGCAGGGCGATCCGAACGTAAGAAAGATCAACAGCCATATCACAAAGAAAGTGGCTGACAAGCTGGAGGAAATATTTAATAAGGACAGAAAATCATTTGAAGAGAAATGGGATAGCATTGGGCTTTTTGTGAAGTATGGTATGATGATGGACGATAAATTTCTTGAGAAAGCGAATCGTTTTCATGTCTTCGAAGATGTTGATGCCGGTAAGTTTTACACGATGGATGAGTACAGAACTGCTACTGAGTCTACACAAAAAAACAAGGACGGCAAGCTGGTGATTTTGTATACGAGTAATCCGATACAGCAGGACAGCTATGTACAGGCAGCAAAGGCGAATGGGTATGCAGTTGTAAAGCTGGAGACACTTATCGACGCGTCTTTTATAAACCAGATGGAGTCAAAATGGTCGGACATACATTTTGTGCGGGTAGATGCGGACATTGCAGAGAATCTGATTGATAAAAAGGAAGCCGCGTCGAGTGTACTGACAGCAGAAGAAGAAACAAAAATCAAAGAACTGTTTGAATACAAGGGCAATGATCTCGATGTGAAGATTGAGGTAAAGGGATTGAGTCCTGAATCTGCACCTGTAGTTGCAACGCGTCCTGAGTTTATGCGGAGAATGAAAGATATGGCATCGGTGAGCGGACCCATGGGTCAGTTTTACGCAAACATGCCTGATGAGGTGATACTTACTGTCAATGGGAATCACAAGATATACCAGTCGATACTTTCTGAAGAAAATACCGGCCGGCAGGAGAAGCAGGTGAAGAACCTGACTGATCTCGCATTACTCTCTCAGGGGTTGTTGAAAGGAAATGCGCTGACAAGTTTTATCAATAGAAGTGTGGAGTTGATGTAGATTATGAATAATGTGGGGAATGTGAGGGAATGTCTTTGCCCACAGAAGTTCTGATAAGCGAAGAAGCTGGTGAATGCGGTGCAGTCATTTCGACCGAAGTGAGAAATCCCGATTGGTACTTCGAGAGTATTGATCGTGATTTCTCACTTCGTTCGAAATGACTTTGTAACTTTTAAACATCCGACATCCGAAAGTCTATCACCCGAAGTTGCAGACTTTTGTTGCCGTTGTAATCGTTTTCGTCGAGTGTGAAAACGACGTCGATCGGCTGGCGGGACGTCAGCATTTCAAACCGGGCTGCCATGCCAAAGCCGATACCGCTCATCTGGACATTGTTTTGCGAAAGGCTGAATCGTATATGTTCTTCTTTTACAATTTTACTCCATCCGTTGTCAACGACTTTTTTTGCAAGAAAAACCGGGCGGGGATTGTCGGGCCCAAAAGGTTCCATCTGTGAAAGTATATTGTAAAAGCCGGCGTTGATATCTGAGAATTGTACGAAGGCGTCTATACAGATTTCGGGAATGAGTTGATGTGGTTCAATGGTGGCGGCAACGGTTGCTTCAAATTTCTTACAAAACTCTTCTACCTGTTCCGGGTGCATGGTCATTCCTGCAGCAGCAAAATGACCTCCGTATCCGATGAGGTGTTCGCGACAGGCATGTACTGCTTCGTAGAGATTGAAGCCAATGACACTTCGTGCGCTGCCTGCTACCAGATCACCGCTGCGTGTAAGCACGATGGTGGGTCTGTAATAAGTTTCAATCAGACGCGATGCAACTATTCCCACTACTCCTTTGTGCCAGTGTGGTTGAAAAAGAACCGTTGATCTGCGGTTGACGTGATCGCTGTCTTTCGAGATCAGTTCGAGTGCTTCAATGGTAATGCTTTTATCTTCTTCTTTGCGGTCGGTATTGTCATTCTGAAGCATGGTAGCGAATCCCAATGCCTTCGTATAGTCGCCTTCGATGAACAGCAGTACCGCTTTTCTTGCATCATCCATTCTTCCGGCGGCATTTATACGGGGAGCAATGAGGTATACGAGGTTTGTGATGGTGAGATTGTGTTCATGGTAACCACTTAATTCCAGCAACGCTTTTATACCTGCGCATGGATTTTCGTTGACTTTTATCAAACCAAAAAATGCCAGTATGCGGTTTTCTCCGCTCATGCTTACGATGTCGGCTGCGATGGCGGTGGCTGCAAGATCGAGGTAGCGTTGCCAGCTTTCATCGGGTAGTCCCAACCGCATGCTGATGGCCATCATGAGTTTTATGCCAACTCCGCAGCCGCAAAGATCTTTAAAAGGATAATTGCAGTCGGCCTGTTTTGGATTGAGTATCGCGACAGCCGGTGGGAGTTCCGCATCCGGCAGATGGTGGTCGCAGATGATGAATTCAATCCCTGCCCGAAGGGCATAACGGATATGGTCAACCGATTTTATTCCGCAATCGAGCGATATGATAAGTGTGAATCCGTTTTCAATGGCGTAGTCGATACCTTTCGTTGACACTCCGTATCCTTCCCGGTAGCGGTGGGGTATATAAAAATCGAGCAATGCGGGATCATGGATGCCGCGGAGAAACTGGTACATCCCTGCTACTGCGGTAGTGCCATCTACATCGTAATCGCCGAATACAAGAATTTTTTCTTTTTGCTGCATGGCTCTTTCGATGCGGGTTACCGCTTTCTCCATGTCTTTCATCAGCCAGGGATCGTGTAAATCGGAAATAGATGGCCGGAAGAAATGTCTTGCGGTTTCGAAGTCACTGATGCCTCTTGAAACAAGTATTTCACAGAGTGTTCTGTTGATTTTGAGACTCTCCTGTAAAGAAGTCACCAGATCTTTATCCGCTTCATTTATTTTCCAGCGCTTTTCCATTCGTCTACAAAGATCGCGTTAATATTTTCTGTCTGTTGTGTATCTCACCAGTTCTTCCAGTGTTTTTCTCACTTCAGTTTCGGGGAATTCTCTCAGGAGGGTGAGGGCTTTGTCGCGGTATTCCAGCATTTTGTTTTCGCTATAGGCTATGCCGCCCCCTTCTTTTACCATGTCAATGACTACCTGTACTTTTTCTTTCCGGCGGTTTTCATTTTTTATGATGTAGATCAGTTCCTTCTTTTTCGCCGGAGTGGAGTGTGCCAGGGTATATATTATAGGGAGGGTCAGTTTTTTTTCTTTGATGTCGTTTCCGGTCGGTTTGCCAACATTGGCGAGACCATAGTCGAAGAGGTCATCCTTTATTTGAAATGCGATGCCCACCCATTCCCCAAACTGTCGTAGTTTCTCGGTCAGATCCTGGTCGCGCGAAGTTGAATACGCACCGGATGCACAGGCGGATCCAAGCAGTGAAGCTGTCTTATTTTTTATGATTTCGAAGTAGACCGCCTCATCCATATTGAGGTTTCTGGCCTTTTCCATCTGTAAAAGCTCGCCTTCGCTGAGTTGTTTAACGGCTTTTGAGGTTATTTTCAGAATTTCGAAGTCCTCATTTTCCAGTGAAAGCAGAAGTCCTTTTGCGAGCAGGTAGTCCCCGACCAGGACGGCCACTTTGTTTTTCCATAGGGCGTTTATGGAGAAAAAGCCTCTGCGTTCGAAGGATTCATCCACCACATCATCGTGAACCAGGGACGCTGTGTGCAGCAATTCCACCAATGCAGCCGTGCGGTAGGTCATTTCGTTTACTTCACCTAAAAGCTTGGCAGACAGGAGGACAAACATCGGTCTGAGCTGTTTTCCCTTCCTTTTTACGATGTACCTCATGATCGTGTCGAGCAGCGAAACATGACTTTTCATCGATTCTTTGAAAACTTTCTCAAAAACAATGAGCTCCTGACTTATGACGGGGGGTGGAAGTTTCATTCTTTGTAAAGAGGGGGCAAATTACAGCTTTCGCATCTGAATAGGGGACGGAAAGCAACATATTTGTTGCTCTCATTGTCTCAAATCCATGAAATGCAATTAAATATGACTTTTCAATCAGTTAAAAAAATTTGGTATATTTTAACTAATTGATATTTTTGCACTTATTGGCAATTACGTGTATTCGTATTAATCCTAATAAAAATCAGTTATGGCAAGCAAAAAGTACTCTCTTTTCTTAGGCATCATTTGCCTTTTAGCGTCCGGGGCATTTGCCCAGGTGCAAACGGGTTATGACATAAAGGATTCGTCTCTGATTCCTGCAAAGCGTCAGCCTCAGCACAACGAATTTTTGAACAATGCTTATCCTTTTCCGGCTAAACCCCGCAATCAGTGGGAGTTAGGTCTGAAATTCGGCGTACCGACCATCAGCGGAGATGTTCCTATCGTGTTCCCGACTTTTGGTTTCGGCGCCCATGTGCGCAAAGCTTTCGGCTATGTGTTTTCAATGAGACTTGAATACATGCATGGTACAATGAAAGGATTGAACTGGCTGGGTTCCAGCAACTATGGTAAGAACTCTGCCTGGACAAGCACAGGCTATATTCCAAGAAGAGTGGACAACGCGGGCAACCGTATTCTTGAAGTAGACAGAGTGTTCCACAATTACAAGACAACAACCAATGACCTCTCCCTCCAGGGAGTGGTGACTTTGAATAACGTACGTTTCCATAAATCTAAAAGCGGATTTAACGCCTACCTCTTTGGAGGTATAGGTGCGACAATTTATGATTCCAAGGTGAATGCGCTGAACGGCTCAACCCGTTATAACTTCAACTCAATCACCAACGGAACCTACGATTCAAGAAAAGACACCCGTAAGGCTTTGAAAGATTTGATGGATGACAGCTACGAGACTGATGCAGAAAACGAAGGCGACAGAAGACCAGAACTCTTCGGAAGCACCCTGAAACCATCAGGTACGCTCGGTGTTGGTCTTGCAATCAAACTCAGCAAAAGAATCAATCTTGCTCTTGAAGAAAGATTCACAATCGTAAAAACGGACTTGCTCGACGGACAACGCTGGCAGGAACAGCCATGGGGTGATGCTGCACTTTCCCCAGACTACGATTCTTACAATTTCGTGTCTCTCGGACTTAACATCAACCTTGGCGCTAAGGCTACAGAGCCACTCTGGTGGGTTAACCCGCTGGACTATGCATACAACGAAATCAACGCT
>JACMLD010000325.1 GCA_014379785.1 Chitinophagaceae bacterium | reverse complement strand
GAATAAAAACAGGACCGCATAATCAGAGCAATGAAGGTAATCAGCCTGGTGCCTTACAAGATATTTCCTGCAGTTACCGGGGGCCAGAAAAATATTGCCATCTTCAATGAGTATTTGTCGAAGCAGTGCAGTCTGGTTTGTGTGACTGTAAAAAGCAATTCGCCGTCCGCTGCTTCGTATCCGGTGCTCAACATCATCGAAGACGGAAGTTTGAGATATATCAATCCATTCAACTTCTTTCGCCTGCGGCGAATCATACGCAGTCAGCAGGCCACCCATCTGATCATTGAACACCCATATTGGGGTTGGCTTGGAATGATGCTGAAATGGTCAACAGGCATTCATCTGACTGTACATTCTCATAATATCGAATCTGTTCGCTGGCGTAGTCTTGGGAAGGGGTGGTGGTGGATCATGAGATGGTACGAAGGAATGACGCATCGCAATGCCGATGCCAGTTTTTTTATTACCAGTGAGGACCTTGACTATGCTGTACGGCAATATGGTGTAGCTGCCGGCAAATGCATAGTAATCAGTTATGGTATTGAAAGGCATTCACCTCCCGCAGCATCAGAGCGGACATTGAGCAGGGACATACTGAGGGCAAAACACAATATCCCATCTGATTCCAGAATTATTCTTTTCAACGGCACACTGAGCTATGCCCCTAATGCGGAGGCCATTGATTCTATTCTGAAGTGGATCAATCCATTGCTGGTGTCTTCGGGGCTCAAATATAGGTTGTTGATTTGCGGCAGGGGATTACCAGAAAAGTATGGCGGGTTAAAAAATATCGACAACTTGATTTATGCAGGGTTTGTGGAGGACATTGAATTGTACTTCAAAGGTGCAGATCTTTTTATCAATCCCGTAAACACCGGTGGCGGATTGAAGACAAAGCTGGTTGAGGCGATCGGATTTGATTTGGCTGCCGTGTCATCGGCAAGCGGTGCGGCAGGGGTGCCGGCCTGGGTATCAGGAATTAAACTAAAGATTGTGGAGAATGATGACTGGGTCGGATTTGCCATGGCCGTAAAGTCGGCCCTGACAGAGGAAATGGTTTCCACCACTGAATCTTTCTATCAGTATTTTTCCTGGAAAAATATTGCGAAAAGAGCTGTTGAAAATATTTCGGTTAAACATGAGCGTTAGGATATCAGTCATAACTATTTGCTTCAACAATCTTGCTGAGTTGCTCAGCACCTGTGTGTCTGTGGATGCTCAGGACCTCCTCCCCTATGAGCATTGGATAATAGATGGCTCAACGAATGGCGATATCAGAAACTACCTCGAGACTCATGACCAGCCTCCATACAGAAAATGGGTGTCTGAAAGAGATTCAGGAATTGCCGATGCATTCAATAAGGGTGTGATGAGGTCGGCGGGTGATGTGATAAATATGCTGAATTCCGCAGATACCTATTTTGATAGCGGCGTGTTAAAGATTGTGGCAGAGCAATTTGAAATGAATCCACAGATGATGTGGCTGCATGGAAAATATCAATTGCAGCGCCGGGGTGTTTGGGTGACGATAGGCAAGCCTTTCGAGGCTGGCAAACTGTATCGTGGCATGCGGAGCTTGTCGCACCAGAGCATGTTTGTGAGACGGGGGTTGCATGATCGTTTTGGACTGTATGACCTGTCGCTTAAAAATGCAATGGATTATGATTTTGTCTGCAGGATTTCGGTAGAATCGTTTCATTTTATGTCGCAGCCGCTGGTAATTTTTGCTCCGGGCGGCGTGACGGATTCGAACTATCTCCGGTCACTGAGTGAGACAAAATCTGTATACAAAAAACATTTCGGTGGCACATTGATGCTGGAGATCTGGCAGGCACGTCTTAAATTTCTCCATTACATACTAAAAAGCCCCATTGGTGGGGCTTTATATAAGTTGAAAGTCTGGGTTAAACTTGAGAACGCTTAATTTCTCATAATAAAATCCTTCGGGCAAATCAGTTTTTTAACCAACCTCTACACTTCAATGTGGATACTTTAACTCCCTAGGGAGCTGTGGTGATCTCTGAATTCTTGTGAGCTGACTTACTGTAGTAGAAGTTGTAAATAGTATTTGGAGTATAAAAGGTGCCGTCTGCCTTAAAGGGGCCTCTTGTTATCATAACGGATGCGTCGAGCACTACTAAATAATAATACCTCTCCTCACCGATTACTCCCTTATCAAAAACAAAATACTTTGTCGATAAAAAATTCCAGGTTCCGCCGCCTGTATCTTCGCCCTTATACACAGAAGTATAGCCCTTATTCGAAGTGTAGTGATGGGAAGTATGTGTGCCGCTCAAAAAATCCCATTTCTTAGAAACCAGCACGCCATTAGAATAACTCTCGATTTCGTGCGCTTTAACATGCCAAAAGCCGACAAATAACTCCTCTGTATTCGCCATAGACAAATTATCGCTGCAGATTTCTTTAATTATCGTGTCAGGTTTCGCAGTCTTAAGGATATGGTCTTTGACATCCAATACTTCTTTGGTTGTAGAGGTAGCGATAAGAGAAAAAACAATCAATCCTAAAAAAAATGCGATCATAATCCTCATACAGAAAAATTTTAATTTTAAATCTTATCTCACCAGCATAACTATACCCTTCCGAAACACTTCTCCACAAAATGTTTTGACTTTTATCAGGTAGACAAACCCTCCCGGGTCCTGAGGCTTTCCTTGAAACCTGCCATCCCAGCAATCACTACTTTTCTTACCAGAGAATACTTTTTGGCCAAATCTGTTATAAATGGAAAACTCCTGGACTTCCACCAATCCCCATTTAGAGATGCCGAAACAGTCATTTTTACCATCTCCATTGGGCGTAAATGCATTGGGAATATTGAAATTTGCATTACCGACGGCACTCACTTTCAGAGAAATCGTGTCAGAACCCACACATCCGTTTAAATCTCTGCCGGTGACGATATATGCCGTACTCACATTTGCAGTTGCAATCGGATTGTTGATGAGACTATTATTCAGACCAATAGCAGGCGTCCACGAATACGAAACTGCTCCCGTAGCTATTAGTTGGCTGGATGGCATACCGCAATCAATGTCGTTTGATTTACTTGCGGTGACAGTTAGCGGTGGCAGCACGGTATGTTTTGTAAAAAGCGTGGCCGTATCCTGGCAAACAGTAGAAATAATCCGAACAGAAAAAGTAGTGGTTTGAGTTGCCAGTGACTTTGGTTGAGATATAGTTGGGTTATCAATAAGATTTGCGGGCTCCCACTGATAAATGGATCCACCCGATGCTTTCAGACTGATATCATTTTCAGGACATGCAGATGCGTCCGGACTAATGGTGAAAACGGGTACAGGTGCTATTGAAACTTTTATCGAATCGGTATTTTTACACGTGTTGGCACCGGTGACCTCTACATAGTATGTAGTTGATGCGGTAGGAGTAGCCACCGGATTGGAAACAGTGAGATTGCTCAGCCCAGGTGCGGGTGTCCATTGATACGAATTTCCGCCCGAGACATTCAATTGTACAGAGGTAGCTAGGCAAATAACTGTGTCTTTCGTCTTTGTAATTACAGGTTTGGCCATCACTTGCACATCGACAGAATCTTTCGCAGTACAGCCTGCAGCAGATGTACCAGTTACAAAATACCTGGTGTCAACAAGCGGTGTCGCTGTGGGGTTGCTGATATCTGACCTCGACAACCCTGTAGCAGGCGACCAGACATAAGTGTTGCTTCCGGAAGCTGTCAGCATTGTTCCAGTGCCGGAGCATATGCTCACATCAGCACTAGTTACCACCAACGGAGAATCAACAGTAATTTTCACACTGTCTTTTCTCACTCTTACAGAAGAAAAATTGATATCGTCTATTGAAAAATTATTTCCATCGGACAAAGTATTTCGGTTCACAATCTGAATCTGTGCAGTTGTACTTGTCCCGGAATTCCAGTTAATCGAAAATCGTTGCCAGTTACAGGTTGTTGCAGGCGCACTTGCAGTTAATGCCATTTCCCGACCATTTATTTTGACCGCAACAACGGCTGGATTTACAAATGCCAGTGACTGAATCCAGAAAGAGAAAGAGTGATTTGTGTTTGAGGGAACATTCACTGTCTGCGCCCAGAATATTTCCCTGTCGGTAGATCTGCCATTCACCATCAACATGTTGCCGGCACCTGAAGTATGGTCAACGCAAGGAGGAAAAACAGGATTCCACAAGGAAGCATTCACTCCAACAGAATATTG
>JACMLD010000324.1 GCA_014379785.1 Chitinophagaceae bacterium | reverse complement strand
CTTCTACTATCGTTCCACTATTTCTCACCTGGGCTATCATGGGGCTCTGGCATGGAGCCAATTGGACATTCGTTTTCTGGGGAATCTACCACGCTTCGCTTGTGCTGATTCATCGACTCATCACTCCGTTTACATCGAAATTGCCCCATGCCGTTTCTTCACTTGGAGGTTGGGCAATCACGTTGCCCTTCATTATGCTGAGCTGGATTCCTTTCAGAGCCGATGACATGCATATGGTAGGAGGAATGTTTCAAAAACTGGTTCAACCCGCACAATACGCATTTCTTGGCATGCGTGAAAATATCTACATCGTCGCAGCCTTGCTGATGGCGCTGGTTTTGATTGCATATCTCTTTGAAACATATATATGGAAATACGTTAGCAGAAATATATACACCAGGTTCGTTTTCGAAACGGTAGGGTATACCTTTGCATTTCTGATTGTTATCATTTTCCTGAGACCCGTTTCGCAGTTTATTTACTTTCAATTTTAATATTAATGTACATTCTCGGAATCAACGCATATCACGCAGATTCATCCGCCGCAATATTCAAAGACGGTGAAATGATCGCCGCCACAGAAGAAGAAAGATTTACGCGAGTAAAACACTGGGCAGGTTTTCCGGCACTCGCCATAAAATTCTGCCTGCAGGAAGCAGGTATCTCACTCGCACAGGTTGACTACATCACCATCGGCCGCGACCCGAAGGCAAAATTCATCAACAAGATCAACTACCTGCGCAAGAATCCGTCCCTGGTTTTTGGCGCCATCAAAAGATACCGCAACAGCAAGGACGTCACCAGTCTCGAAAACGAATTCAAAAAAATAGACCCCTCCGTGCCGTACGCCGACCTGCAGGAGAAAATAAAAAATATAGAACACCACCGGAGTCATCTCGCTTCGGCATTTTTTGCTTCGCCATTTGATGAAGCGGCAATACTTTCAATAGATGGATCAGGCGATTTCACCACCACGATGATCGCTGTAGGTAGAGGAAATAAAATTGAAGTGCTCGACAGTGTCGACTTCCCCGTTTCCTGTGGGTTATTTTATACTGCCTTCACGCAATTTCTCGGATTTCCGCACTACGGAGATGAATACAAGGTAATGGGACTGGCACCCTACGGTCAACCAAAATACATCGACAAGGTAAAAAAGGTGCTGAAGTTTTTACCAAACGGATTGTACAGCTGGCATGATGAATTTTTTGTGCAACCCACAAAAGCTGGTTTCAAATACGAGAACAATATTCCGAGTGTTGGAAATCTGTATTCGAAGAAATTTGTGGAAGAATTTGGAGAGCCGCGGAAGAATGGCGAAGAACTGACTCAATATCATAAGGACCTTGCTACATCCGTGCAGCGTGTTACCGAAGAACTCATCGTTTACATTCTGAAACACCTGAAGGAAAAAACAGGCATGAAAAATGTTTGTATTGCCGGCGGTGTAGCGCAGAATTCTGTCGCGAATGGAAAAATTGCGGAAGCAACGGGTTTCGAAGGTGTGTACATCCCATCAGCCGGACATGATGCAGGAATTTCGATGGGCTCAGCCCTGTATCAATACAATCATGTGCTTGACCAACCGCGCGCAAAGCCAGTTTACTCGGCTTATACAGGCAGCCGGTTTTCGAACGAAGAAATTGAAACGTTTTTGAAATCAAGGAATATTAAATATCGCAGACTACCCGACGACGAACTGTTTGACGTAGTAACCGACAAGTTGATAGAACCCGGAGTGGTTGGGTGGTTCAACGGTCGCGCGGAATTTGGCCCACGCGCACTTGGTGCCAGGTCGATAATAGCAGACCCGAGGAATGCGAAGGCAAAAGACCTGCTCAACAGCAAGATCAAAAGAAGAGAAAGCTTCAGACCCTTTGCCCCATCGATATTGAAGGAATATTCAAAAGATTATTTCACAAAATCTGATCCAGTTCCATTTATGGAGAAAGTGTTTCCAATCAAACCGGAAATGCATGCATTGATTCCGGCGGTTACGCATGTGGATGGTACAGGAAGATTGCAAACGGTTGACAAAGATATATCGCCGCGTTACTACGGCCTGATCGAAGCCTTTAGAAAAAAAACCGGCGTTCCAATTTTGCTCAATACTTCTTTCAACGAAAACGAGCCAATCGTAAATACCCCAGCTGAGGCACTGGATTGTTTTTTAAGAACACAGATGGACATGCTGGTTCTGGAGAATTGTGTTGTAACAAGAGACTAGAATGAAAATTTCGATTATCACGGTTGCATACAACAGCGCTTCTACAATCAGAGACACTCTTGAAAGCATTGCGAAGCAGGACTATCCAGAGATCGAACATATTATCATAGATGGGAAATCTAAAGACGATACATTAAAAATTGTTTCGGAATTTCCACACGTTTCGAAAGTAGTCTCTGAACCCGATAAGGGCTTGTACGATGCCATGAACAAGGGTTTGAAACAAGCAACCGGCGACATAGTGGGAATTTTAAACAGCGACGATGTATATAACCATACAGATGTGATTTCGAAGGTCATGTCTGCATTTGTTAATCAGAACGTGGCTTGCATATACGGCGACCTTCAATATGTAAAGCAGAATGATCTTTCAAAAGTCGTGAGAACATGGAGATCGGGAAAGTTCAGGTACAAGAAATTCTTATACGGCTGGATGCCCCCTCATCCCGCGTTTTTTGTAAAACGTGAGGTTTATGAAAAAGTGGGTGGATTCGTGACCGACCTCAGAAGCGCCGCAGACTATGAGATCATGTTACGTATCTTATATAAACATAAATACAGCTGCGCATACCTCCCGGAAGTCCTGGTAAGAATGAGAACCGGCGGTGCAAGCAATGCCAGCATAAAGAACCGGTTGAAAGCAAATCTCGAAGACCGCAAAGCCTGGAAGCTCATTCAAAAAAAACCGCACTTCTTTACTTTATATTTGAAACCTTTGCGAAAGATTTCTCAGTTTATATTCAAATAATCTCATGCAAAAAACAGCACTCATAACCGGAGTTACAGGCCAGGACGGCGCCTATCTCAGCGACTTGCTGCTGAAGAAGGGATACATCGTCCATGGTATCAAACGCCGCAGTTCATTGTTCAATACCGAACGCATTGATCCGCTTTATGAGGATCCCCATATCAATAACCGCCATTTCATACTGCATTATGGCGATCTGACCGACAGCACTAACCTGATTCGCATCATACAGGAAGTACAGCCCGACGAGATTTACAACCTCGCAGCGATGAGTCACGTGCACGTGAGTTTTGAAACGCCGGAATACACCGCCAATGCAGACGGCATCGGCATGCTGCGCATACTCGAAGCCGTTAGGCTGCTGGGACTGACGAAGAAAACAAAAGTTTATCAGGCTTCTACTTCTGAATTATATGGACTGGTACAGGAAGTGCCCCAGTCCGAAAGAACACCTTTCTACCCAAGATCACCATACGCAGTTGCAAAACTATATGCCTACTGGATCACGGTAAACTACCGGGAGGCCTATGGCATGTATGCAGTGAATGGGATTCTTTTTAACCACGAGTCACCACTGAGAGGCGAAACATTCGTTACAAGAAAAATCACACGCGGCGTAGCGAAGATTGCGCTGGGTATGCAGGACAAGATATTTCTCGGCAACCTCGATGCGAAGCGCGACTGGGGACATGCAAAGGATTATGTGGAAGCGATGTATCTGATCATGCAACAGGACACACCCGAAGACTATGTGGTGGCCACAGGCATCACCACGCCGGTAAGAGATTTTGTTCGGATGGCGTTTGCGGAAGCGGGTGTAGAGATAAAATTCATCGGAGAAGGAGTGGATGAAAAAGCAGTGGTTGTCAGTTGCTCGAATGCCGAATACAATATTGCAAAGGGAACAGAAGTGGTAGCAGTTGATCCGAGATATTATCGTCCTACTGAAGTGGAGTTATTAATTGGTGATCCTACCAAAGCAAACACGAAGCTTGGCTGGAAACCAAAATATACGCTTGACCTGCTCGTGAAAGAAATGGTTGCTGCAGATATTGAGTTGTTCAAGCAGGAGAAATTATTGAAAGATGCGGGGTATTATGTGAAGAATCAGTTTGAGTAAATTCAGAGTGCCGTCACCCCGAGCGAAGCCGAGGGGTCCCCAACCGGCCGAAGTTGAGACACAATGATTAATAGCTGGGG
>JACMLD010000323.1 GCA_014379785.1 Chitinophagaceae bacterium | reverse complement strand
ACTGGACCTTTTTGACAGAAAGAACGACAATTTTATTCATTATGGCTCCCCTGGCAAGGGATCGGCAAGGACAATATTTCAGGACAGCAGGGCGAATATCTGGATAGGTACTGCAGATGGGCTTTTCAAGCTTGACGAGAAAACAAAAAAATTCAAGAAATACGTCCATCGGGACAGTGACTCTACTTCTATCAGTAATGACTTTATTTACCGTGTTGTGGAAGACAAACAGGGAAGATTGTGGATAGCAACCAAAGACGGATTGAATCTTTTTAACCCAAAGACGGAGGTTTTCAGTTGCTTCAGAGCTGGTTCCTATAATACAGTTGCATCAAACTGGATAAAAACCGTCTATCGGGACAAACACGACTTTATATGGGTTGGCACCCAGGGTGGGGGTATCTCCAGAATCGATACCAGGAACCTTCAATTCAAAAACTATCAGCACATTGACAGAGACAAAAAAAGTTTGGCGCACAATGATATTCTTTCATTTTCGGAAGACAGATTTGGTGACTTATGGGTGGGTACAGAAAATGGTGGCATCAGTATCTTAAACAGTCAAACCGATGATTTTTATACATTCAAAAATGAAATCAACAATATCAATTCCATCAGTAACAATTCCATCCACGGTCTTTACCGCGACGATGTAAACAATATGTGGGTGGGAACCTGGTCAGGGGGTGTAAACTTCCTCCCTGCCTTCGGCGATAAATTTACTACTTATGCTCATGTCTCCGATAACCCAAACAGCCTCAGTAGCAATAGCCTGCTTTCAGTAGCAAATGATAGTCGTGGAAATATCTGGGTAGGCACTGATGGCGGGGGGTTAAACAATTTCAACGCCAGTACCGGTCGTGCAGTCCGCTATCTAAACAATCCCAAAATAAAAAACAGTATTTCCTCTGATTTTGTCAATACCATTATTGAGGTTGAGCCGGATTTGATAGCGCTTGGATTTCATCGCGGGGGTTTCGACCTCTTTGATATCAAGGCAGAAAAATTCACCCATGTTGCTCCACTGACCAATAATAAAAACAGCCTGGCCGTCCTGTCTGTAACCGTACTGATGAAGGATCGAAAGCAGCAGATCTGGGTGGGGACCTGGGGCGGAGGCCTGCAGATATTTGACAAAAACAAAAAGGCCTTTATTCAGATCTACAAAAAGCAGGATGATGAGAAAGGTATCGCCAATAACTTCATCAAGGCCCTTCTCGAAGATAAAAATGGAGACATCTGGATTGGTACAGAGAATGGCCTTGACAGATTAAATCCGGCAACCGGACATTTCACCCACTACCGCAACTCGAAAGACAAAAACAGCATCAGCAACAATTTGATAGAATGCCTCATTGAAGACAGTAAAGGGAACCTTTGGGTCGGTACTGCCGGAGGTTTGAATATTTATAATCGCGATGATGATAATTTTTCCGCAATCCGTGAAGGTCTCCCCAATCATATGATCAGGAACGTGTTGGAAGACAAGGCTGGCAAACTTTGGATAAGTTCCAATCAGGGACTCACCCGATATGATGTAGACTCAAAGCAGGCGCGCAATTATGGCATCACAGATGGTTTGCAGGGGAGCGAATTTAAATCGCGCTGCAGCTTTCGCGCACCCGATGGAAAACTTTATTTCGGCGGCTCAAACGGACTCAACGCATTTTACCCGGACAGTATAAAAATGAACAATTTCATTCCTCCGGTTTACATCACCAGTTTCCAGATTTTTAATAAGGCCGAAGCGCTTACAGATACCATTCGTCTGAAACACAACCAATCGGTATTTACGTTTGAATTCGCAGCGCTTAATTTTACGCTGCCTGACAAAAACAGCTATGCATATAAGTTGAAGGGATTCGACAAAGACTGGAACTATGTAGGACATAAAAGAACCGCCACTTACACAAATCTGGATCCCGGAACTTATACATTCACAGTAATCGGGTCAAACAATGACGGCTTGTGGAACAAAACAGGGACCAGTATCCTGGTGATCATAGAACCACCTTTCTGGCTTACCTGGTGGTTTAGAATTCTGTCAACCCTTGTGTTTGCAGGAGTGATTTTACTGGTATTTTTCTTCCGTACAAAAAATATTCAGAACCAAAAGAAAGCATTGGAAACACAGGTCAGCGAAAAGACCAGCCAATTACTGCACATGAATGTGGAAGAAAGAAAGGCAAGGCTGGAAGCGGAGCAGGCACGCCATGATGCGGATGAAGCCAACAAAGCAAAAAGTATTTTTCTTGCAACGATGAGCCATGAGATACGAACACCGATGAACGGTGTAATAGGCATGTCTTCACTGCTCGCTCAGACTGCACTCACTGCAGAACAGCACAGCTATCTTTCCACCATTCACAGTTCAGCAGAATCGTTGCTCATTGTAATCAACGATATTCTTGATTTTTCAAAAATCGAGTCAGGAAAACTGGAGCTGGAAGAAAGAGATTTTGACTTGTGCAACTGCCTGGAGGACGTGACCAAGCTTTTCGCAGCAAAGACGATAGAAAAGTCTAACAGCCTCAGTTATCATATTGAGGAGCAGGTGCCGGTATACCTCAAAGGTGATGCTGGCAGACTGCGACAGGTACTGATAAACCTCATTGGCAACGCGATGAAATTTACCGCGAATGGTGAAATCCATGTCAGGGTTTTTAAAGTGGGCGGTAGCAACGGCAGTAAGGCAGAGATTGGATTTGAGGTAAAAGACACAGGTATCGGAATCCCCGCGGGGAAGATTGACAGGCTTTTCAAAGCTTTCTCCCAGGTAGATTCTTCTACAACCAGGAAATATGGCGGCACTGGCCTTGGTCTTGTAATCTGTGAAAAACTGGTGACACTGATGGGTGGAAAAATTTCGGTGACCAGTGCCCCAGGCAAGGGCTCTGCATTTTGTTTTTCGATTGTGTCTTCCATTGGTCTGGCACCCGCAGTGCCGGCCCATAAACCTTCACGCAGCAGCAACGGGGTTTTGAGCAAAGATTTTGCCCGGCGTTTTCCTATGAAGATCATGGTGGCTGAAGACAACCAGATAAATCAATTGCTGGCTCTGACCGTACTTGAAAAGCTGGGTTACAAGCCCGCTCTTGCAAAGAACGGTGTAGAAGCGCTTGAAATGAGTCGCTCAGAAAATTTTGATCTTATACTGATGGACATCCAGATGCCGGAAATGGATGGACATGAATCAACCCGCCTCATTCGCAATGGCAGATACAGACAACCCGTGATAGTGGCTATGACTGCAAATGCCATTGACGGCGATCGCGAGCAATGCCTCGCATCCGGGATGAATGACTATATCAGCAAACCGATCAATCTCGAACAGCTGGTTCTCTGCCTGGAAAAATGGTCGGGCGGAATTCATGCTGCGTTGTCAGTCAACTGAGATATCAACGGATAATCCTTTCTTCCGGTTTCTTTTTTTCTTCAGCTTATTCCACCAGATCAGTGTGCCCGTGATGGGAAGTGAGGTGGCAATGAGACATGCAAGGAAATAAATAATCTTTGAAAATGTTCCATACACGTTTCCGACATGGATGGCTTTGATGGAACCGGAAATTCTTTCGTTAAACGGCTTCTCGCGAAAAATATCTTTCTTTTTTATGGTTGCAGTCGCAACGTCTAACGTGAGGCGGTCTGCAGCCGCAGGCGCAAAAAATCCTTTTTTGTTTTTGCTGATGGCCAGTGTGGATGGGTTGTCGGCCGGCAGGGTAATGGTATAGTCTCCGCGGTATGACAGCGCCTGATCAGCAGCAGCAATATATTGTTGCAGTGGCATTAAAGTGATTATTGAGTCCTTCGTTTTTTTTGCCCCTGAAGAATCTTTTTGTTTGGCTTCGCCACCGCGACCTTCAGTTGGTTTTTTTTCAGAGCCGCGACCTTCTCCGCCACGCCCTTCCTGGGGTTTGTAAGTGCCCAGCGTTTTCTGCAGACCTTGCCTGTACCACGGAAAAGAAAAGAAAGGTCCGGTCAGTCCCATCATCAACAAAATGATCAGCGAATAAAATGCCAGTGAATTGTGCAGGTCATGGTTGACTCTTTTCCAATTGGCGCTGGTTTTTATTTTGAGTCCCTGTCGCCACATGCGCACATTTTTGGGAAACCAGATAACAAGACCCGTAATGCAACCCAGCGTGAATATGATGGTGGCGATTCCCGTTATCGCGCTTCCAACTTCCCGTTTTTCAATTTTGTCGAGAAAAAGCCAGCGGTGAAGGCTGAACATGGAAGCCATGAATTTCTGGGTGCCCGTTTTTTCTTTCGAGTTGCCCTGCACTTTTCCGGTATAAGGGTTGGCATAATACGTTACCCCACCCCTTCCTTTTTCATTTTTGTTGCGCGTATTGTATTGGTAGCTGCGGTGATCGTCGGCCGGTATCAGGACCGAAACAACGGAAGCTTTGGATTCTTTTTCAACTTGGGCAAAGAGAGAATCAGGGGCTATCCGAACCGTATTCGCGGGCTGGGCCGACTTAAAAAGATGAGGAGCCGACCACTCTGAAAGCTCTGAGTTCCAAACGTAAATCGTGCCGCTGAAACAAACGGCCACCACCACCAGGCCGCTGGACAGTCCAAGCCACAAATGCACATCGGTAAAAAACTTTCTGACCTGTGGCCACTTCGGAAAAATTTGCATGCGCAAATGTCGCGGATCATAATACAGGCAGGTTACGACTTTGGAAAAATGTTTTGCCAGATCAGGAATTGTCGTGACAAACTGGAGTAAGACCAATTGAAAATCAATCAGTTAGTACTTTTTCCCGATTGTGTAAACTGTTTTCCTGATCTGGTAATTCAAACCGTCGGGATTGAATTTCTTTTGTGCAAAATTTAAAAGACAAAGAAGATGAGACGAATCAGATGTACACTATTTATTTTATTGATAACCATCGGGGCATCGGCACAAAATATAAAAGGTTTGGTATTGACTACTGATGGTCAGCCGGCCGGTGATGTGAACGTTTCAGTGAAACAACAAAAAATTGGCACTTTTACTTCTGACGAAGGAACATTTATACTTCGAAATCTCAAACCGGGCGTCTACACAATTGTGGTTTCACATACCGGCCTCGAAACAAGAGAGCAGGCTGTCACAGTAGAAGAAGGAAAGGACAGTGATATCAGATTTACCTTATCGGAGACTTCCGGCAGACTTGCAGAAGTAGTAGTAAGTGGGCACCGCACCATAAACCGCAAAACGCTGACTACCGGGAAGGCTCCGATCCATCCGATGGACCTGCCGCAGAGCGTAACAGTTATCAACGAGGGTTTGATCAGAGACCAGCAGGCTCAGCGCCTCAGCGATGTTATAAAAAATGTAAACGGCGTCTATCTGGCAGGTACGAGAGCGAGCACTCAGGAATCATTCTCTGCAAGGGGTTATGGTCTCGGCAGCAACAATCTTTTCAAAAACGGTTCAAGAGTAAACTCGGGCGCAATGCCGGAGGTAAGCGGACTTGAAAGAGTTGAAGTGCTCAAAGGCAGTGCAGCCATTCTTTACGGCAATGTGGCACCGGGCGGAATCGTTAACATGGTCACCAAACAACCAAAATTCAACTGGGGTGGCGAAGTGTCCATGAGAGCCGGCAGCTATGATCTTTACAAACCAAGTGTGGATCTATACGGACCACTATCAAAAAATATCGCTTTCAGAGTTAACGGAACCTATGAATTCGCAAACAGCTATAGAGATGTAGTAAGCAGTGAAAGATTTTATGTCAACCCTTCTCTTCTTTTCAAACTCGGAAAAAAGACAACTCTTACCGTGCAGGCTGATTATCTGAAACATGATTTTACTCCTGATTTTGGAATCGGTTCAATAAGTGACACGATTATCACGCCGGTATCAAGAAATACATTTTTCGGCGCTCCATGGCAATATGCAAAAACAAAGCAGGCAACTGCTGGATTTACGTTGAAGCAAGAGATAAACAGCAAATGGACCCTGGCTGTCAATGGCTCTTATCAGAACTACAAACGCGATTATTTTTCTATCGAGCGTATCCAGGCAATTGCTAATGCGGACTGGACAAGACCGCTGGGTCGTAGCAACACCGAAGAAAATTATTTTATCGGACAGGTTGATCTCACAGGTAAGTTTACTACTGCTGGCATTGGTCATACTTTACTTGCGGGTGTGGATGCTGACCGCTACCTCACTAAAGCCTATACATACAAGACTCTTGGAAACTATGATATCATAAATCTGCTTGACCCCAACAAGTATACTCCCAGAACAGATATGCCGGTTGCTACCGCCACAAGACTTACAGAAACCCCGATTATCAGGACAGGAATCTATATACAGGACTTAATAAGCATTTCCAAAAAAGTAAAACTCCTCGCAGGTGTGCGCTGGTCCTTGCAGGAATCAAGAAGACTTGACACCACAAATCTCGCAACAAAGAGTAAAAATAAAAGTGGCAATATAAAAACTGATAGGGCATTTTCTCCAAGAGTCGGACTTGTCTACAAGCCTTTGGAAACCACCTCCATTTTT